>DATGJN010000047.1 GCA_035295165.1 bacterium | reverse complement strand
CCTTGGGCGACATGCGTTCTCATACCGGCAAATACACGTTCGACACCTTCGTCGTCGGCGCCGGCAACCGGTTCGCCCACGCGGCCGCGCAGGCGGTCGCGGAGGCCCCGGCCCGCGCCTACAATCCGTTGTTCATCTACGGCGGAGTCGGACTGGGCAAAACCCACCTACTCCAGGCCATCGGCCATTACGTATTGAGCCACTCACCGGCGGCGCGCGTGATGTACGTCTCTTCGGAGCGCTTCACGAACGATCTCATCAACGCCATCCGCGACGACAAGATGGTGGAATTCCGCCACCGGTACCGCAACGTCGACGTGCTCGCCATCGACGATATTCAGTTCCTAGCCGGAAAGGAGCGGACGCAGGAAGAGTTCTTCCACACCTTCAACACGCTGCACGAATCGAGCCGGCAGCTCATCATCAGCAGCGACCGACAGCCCCGCGAAATCCCGACGTTGGAGGACCGGCTGCGCTCTCGGTTCGAATGGGGCCTCATCGCCGACATCCAGCCACCCGACTACGAAACCCGGATCGCGATCCTCCGCAAGAAGGCGGAACTCGACGCGATCACCGTCCCGGACGAAGTCACCCAGTACATCGCTCAGCGGATTTCATCGAACATCCGTGAACTTGAGGGGGCCCTCAGTCGCCTGCGGGCCCACGCTGAAATGCAGCGCGTCCCGATCTCCATCGATCTCGCCGCCGACGTGCTCAAAGAGCTACTCCCACAGGCCAGGATCCGCCCAGTGACGATTCCCGCGATCCAGCGGGCCGTCTCCGAGTTCTTCGGCATCCGCATCGAGGAAATGAAGGCGAAGCGACGGACGAAGGGCGTGGCGTTCCCACGCCAGGTCGCGATGTATTTGTCTCGCGAACTCACCGACGCGTCCCTCCCACGGATCGGCGAGGAATTCGGAGGACGCGACCATACCACCGTGATGCACGCATGCGACCGGGTAAAGCATGCCCTAATCCACGATACCCACCTGGCCGCCGGTATCAAGAGCCTTGTGGACAATTTCCGGACCGAGCGTGGACTGAAAGGGGACAAGTAGATGGTCAGAGACCCCGAACGTTACAATCCGTCCGAACCTGCGGATACCGTGCATAACCCGGGGAAGTTCAGCAAGTGGTTATCCACAACTGGAAACCCTTACGTCGCATCGCTCCGGGTGCGATATGCACAGTATCCACAGGTTCTACTACTGTTCTGACGAATATTTATACTTAAAATTACCCTAGGAGAGGGTTATGCGCCTACAGTGCTCCCAAGAGCAACTCCTTCGAAGCGTGCAGACTGTAGGTCGGGCCATCTCGCCGAGGGCGAGCATGCCCATCCTTGGGAATATACTAATTGAAGCGTCGAAAAACGTCGTAAAGATAGCTGCGACTGATCTAGAACTCGGAATCGAGTCTCATATTCAGTCCAAGGTTCAGGAGGAGGGCGCCGTTACTCTTCCTGCCAGAATATTCACAGATATTGTCTCAAACTTACCTGAATCTCCTGTGGATATTGCCGTAGAAGAGGGAGATGCCAAGGCCCTGATCACCTGCGATGCTGTGAAATTCGAGCTCGTGGGCCTACCTAGTACGGATTTTCCTCTAATGCCGTCCGGTGACGGTCACGTTCTGATTAAGATCGACGGGGGGCTCCTCCGGACCATGATTCGGCAGACGAGCTTTGCCGTATCGTCTGATGAAACGCGGCCATTTCTGACCGGAGTGTACATGGTGCTTGAGGGCGGCTCCGGGCAACTTGTCGCGACCGACGGGGGCAGGTTGGCACTCCGCCGGGCGAAGATCTCCGGGGAGCCACGAGGGAAGATCGCGGCAATCGTGCCCAACAAGACCATGGCAGAGTTGGTGCGTGTGCTGGCGTCGGCGGAGGGGGAGGTCACGATCGCTTCTCAAGAAAACCAGTTGGTGTTTTCGTTGCCGGGGCTGCGATTCGTGTCGCGCCTAATCGCGGGCCAGTTCCCGAACTACGAACAGGTGATTCCCAAAGAGTTCAAGCAACGAATCAAGATCGGGACCGAGCGTTTGCTCCGTGGAGTGCGAAGGGCGAGCATCACCGCGAGAGACTCCGCGAACGTCGTTCGCCTGAATGCCTCCGGGGACACACTGACGATCAGTTCCAACACACCCGATGTTGGGAAAGCCCAGGAGGACATCCCGGTCCAGGTGGAGGGCGAGGCGATTCCGGTCGCCTTCAACGCGAAATTTCTCATGGACGCGCTCGGGAACATGGATGCCGCCGAGGTGACGTTGGAGCTGACGGGACCGCTCAGCCCCGGGGCGCTCCGCCCTGTGGACCATGCCGACTACGTGTACGTGCTCGCGCCCGTGCGGGTGTACGGCTAGCCGGTGGCCAAGGCGGCGGTTCGGGTTTCCATCTCGACGCCGCGGATTACGCTCGGCGAATTTTTGAAGTGGGCGGGGATCGCCGGCACCGGCGGCGCGGCCAAAGTGCTCGTGCAGCGGGGACAGGTGGCCGTCAATGGGGTCGTCGAGCGGCGCCGCGGCCGCCAGCTCGGGCCTGGCGACCTGGTGGCGGCGGGCGGGCGGGAGTACAGGGTTGCGCCTCGTTGAGCTTCGCCTGAGAGATTTCCGGAACTACGCGTCCCAGGACGTGGCGCTCGAAGACGGCGTCACGGTTTTCTGCGGACCGAACGCACAGGGCAAGAGTAATCTGCTCGAGTCTGTGTACACCGTGGCGGTGGGCCGCAGTCCGCGCGCCGGCGCGGACGCGGAGTTCGTGCGATTCGGCCAGGACCGCGCCTATGTGCGCGCCGTCGTCGACGGCGTGCGGCCGAGCGTGCTGGAGGTCGCGTTCGACCGGGCGACCGGTGAGAAGCGCATCAAGGTGAACGGCGTCCAAGCGCAGCGCGGCCAGCTCCTCGGGCGCCTGGCGGTGGTGCTAGCCGGCCCGCTGGACGACGAAGTCATCCGGGGCGTGCCTGGCCATCGCCGGCGTCTGATGGACGCGGCGCTGAGCCAGGTGAGCCCGTCGTACTACTTCCATCTGGCGCGTTACCTGCGGGTGGTTCGCCAGCGGAACCGGTTGTTGAAGGCGGATGCCGTGCCCGCGGCGCTGGCGCCGTGGGACGATCAACTCGTCCAGTTGGGCGCGACGATCGTGGAACGGCGTCGGGAGTTTGTCACCGTGCTGGCCGCGCGGGCGCACGCGCGCCACGCGCGCATCGCCGGCGGGGACGAGCAGTTGGACGTGACCTATGTGGATACGACCGGCGCGGGGGGCGCCGAGGATGAGCGGCGCGCGCTTGAGCGCGCGCTCGCGGCGCGGCGAACTGACGAGCGGCGACGGCGCACCAGCCTTGTGGGTCCGCATCGCGACGACCTGCGGCTGACTGTGAACGGCGTCGATCTCAGAATGTTCGGCTCGCGCGGCCAGCAGCATACGGCCGCGCTCAGCCTCCGGCTGGGGGAGATCGAACTGCTGCGCGACGAACTCGACGAGTGGCCGGTCGTGTTGCTGGACGACGTGCTCGCAGATCTGGATCCGTCCAGACAGGCGCTGCTGCTTCGGGAAGTCTCGGGCCCGCAGGTGCTGATGACGCACACGAGTCTGCCCGACTCGCCAGGGACACCGCTGCGTCACTTCCTGGTGCGCGACGGGGCGCTCGCGGAGGGTCGCGGTGTACGCGCTTAAGGAACTGTTGGGCGACGCACTCACCGCGTTGATGGGGCCGAGGCGCGCCAGGCAGGCCGCGGTGCTAGACTTGTGGGCAGAGGTCGTTGGGGATGCCCGTGCGCGGCATGCCAGGGCCGTGGGCGTCCGCGGCAGTGTGCTCGTGGTGGCGACCGACCTCCCGGCCGTGTACTACGAGCTCGGGCTCAAACGCCGGGCGCTGGTCCAGACCCTGAACCAACGGGCCGGAGGCGAGGCGATTACCGAGATCGACATCGTCATGCGACCGCTTGGACGATCCGGCGATGCCGGAACGTCGGACGGCCGCGGCGGCCGGTAGGGAGGGGTCCTCGTGTATGTCCACCTCGGAGGCGAAGTGGTCGTTCCGATCCAAGAGATCGTCGGCATTTTCGACGCCCGCATGCTCGAGGGAAACGATGATAACGATCGATTTCTGGCATCCGCAAGAGCCAGCGGCCGAATGGTGGTCGAAATCAAATCAGAGGATCGAAAATCGGTTGTTGTGACGACGCATGGGGTGTACGCTTCGGCGATTTCCTCGTTGACCCTGGTCAGGAGAGTTATGAATGTACAGTGGGGCCTTGGCGGCGCAGAAGGCTGAAATCCTTGTGGGACGGGCGTTCCAGCGATTGACCGCTTCGACAATTTCTGGTAGGATTTAGTAGATAGAATTCCCAGGGGCGTGGCATCTGGCCATGCCCTCTTTGGTGGTCGCCGCAGCAACCGGAGGGTAGACGCTCGATGGATCAGCCGACGTATGACGCCCAACAGATCCAGGTCCTTGAAGGCCTCGAGGGGGTGCGGAAGCGCCCTGGCATGTACGTCGGGAGCACCGGCAGTCGCGGTTTGCATCACCTCGTGTTCGAGGTCGTGGACAACAGCGTCGACGAGGCGCTGGCTGGGTTTGCGAAGAGAATCGACGTCATCATCCACCGCGACAACAGCGTGACCGTGCGCGACGACGGGCGCGGCATCCCCGTCGACACCGTCGCCAAGGTGGGAAAGCCGGGCGTCGAGGTCGTGATGACGATGCTCCACGCCGGCGGGAAATTCGGCGGCGGGGGCTACAAGATCTCCGGGGGCCTGCACGGCGTGGGCGTGTCGGTCGTCAACGCGCTCTCCGAGTGGCTTGAGGTCGAGGTCCGGCGCGACGGCAAGCGGTACGAACAGCGATTCGAGCGCGGGAAGCGCGCGAGCGCGCTGCGGGTCACCGGCAAGAGTGAGCGGCCGGGCACCAAGGTCACGTTCATGCCGGACAAGGAGATCTTTGTCGAGACCGTCTACGACGCGGCGATCCTCGCGGAGCGGCTCGACGAACTCGCCTACCTCAACGCCGGGATCGTGCTCACGCTTGCGGACGAGCGGTCCGGCGAGACACGCGAGTTCAAGCACACGGGCGGCATCACGGAGCTGGTCAAGTCCCAGAACAAGAGCAAGGGCGGCGTCGGCGACGCAATCACGATCCACCGCGTGCGGGACGGGGTCGAGGTGGACGCCGCCGTGCAGTACAACACCGGGTTCCTCGAGCACGTGTTCACCTACGTCAACACGATCAACACGACCGAGGGCGGTACGCACCTCGTCGGGTTCCGCTCGGCGCTGACGCGCAGCATCAATGACTACGCCCGGCGCCAGGGGCTGCTCAAGGACGTGAGCCTCCAGGGCGAGGACGTGCGCGAGGGGCTGACCGCGGTGATCTCGATCAAGCTTCCCGAGCCGCAGTTCGAGGGGCAGACCAAGACCAAGCTCGGGAACCCAGAGGTCAAGGGTCTCGTCGAGTCAGTCGTCGGGGAGGGCCTGGCGGAATACTTCGAGACGCACCCGAGCGACGCCAAGAAGATCGTCGCGAAGGCGGCACAGGCCGCACGCGCCCGGGAGGCGGCGCGCCAGGCGCGGGACCTCGTGCGCCGGAAGAACGCGCTCGATATCAGCACGCTGCCGGGCAAGCTCGCCGACTGCGCGGAGAAGGACCCGACGAAGTGCGAGATCTTCGTGGTCGAAGGCGAGTCCGCGGGCGGGAGCGCGAAGACCGGGCGGGACCGGCATTTTCAGGCCATCCTGCCGATCCAGGGGAAGATCCTCAACGTCGAGAAGGCGCGCGTGGACAAGATGCTCGGTCACGAGGAGATCCGCGCGCTGATCACGGCGATCGGCACGGGGATCGACAAGGAATTCGACATCGACAAGCGGCGATACGACCGGATCATTCTGATGGCGGACGCCGACGTGGACGGAGCCCACATCCGCACGCTGCTCCTGACGTTTCTGTACCGCTACATGCCTCAGCTCATCGAGCGCGGCAAGGTGTACATCGCGCAGCCGCCGCTGTACTTGATCAAGGCGGGGAAGACGCCGCACTACGCCTACACCGACGCCGCGCGCGACGAGATCACGGCCGACCTGAGCAAGCAGAACCTGTCGTTCGAGATCCAGCGATACAAGGGGCTCGCCGAGATGAACCCCGAGCAGCTCTGGGAAACGACGATGAACCCGGAAACCCGGACGCTGCTGCAGGTCGAGCTCACCGCGAACGGCGCGAACGGGGACGGCGGTGTGGATGTCGTGGATCAGTTGTTCAAGACGCTCATGGGCGACGAGGTGGAGCCGAGGCGCCAGTTCATCCAGAAGTACGCCAAGGAAGTCCGGAACCTCGACATCTAACGCCGGGCGGTTCGCCCGGCGCGATGCGGGTCCGGGCCGCCTTCTCCGCTCCGGCCCCGACGCCGACGTGTAGCTCAGTCTGAGGAGACCGATGGCAGCCGACGAGAAGATCATCACGCAACCGATCTACGACGAGATGCGGACGTCGTATCTCGACTACGCGATGTCCGTGATCGTAAGCCGGGCGCTGCCGGACGTGCGCGACGGCCTCAAGCCCGTGCAACGCCGGATCCTCTACGGGGCGTCCGAGATGGGGCTGGCGCCCGACCGCGCGTACAAGAAGTGCGCGCGCGTCGTCGGCGACGTCATGGGCCGCTACCATCCCCACGGGGATGCCCCGGTGTACGAGGCGCTCGTCCGGATGGCGCAGGACTTCAGCTTCCGCTACCCGTTGATCGACGGGCAGGGGAACTTCGGCAGCGTCGACGGTGATCCGCCCGGGGCGATGCGCTACACCGAGGCGCGGCTGTCCCGGATGGCGCTCGAGCTGCTCGCCGACATCGATCGAGAAACCGTCGCGTTCGCGCCGAACTTCGACCAGTCGCTCGAAGAGCCGGTCGTCCTGCCGAGCCGCGTGCCCAATCTGCTGATGAACGGCGCGACGGGGATCGCGGTCGGGATGGCGACCAACATCCCGCCGCAGAACCTCGGCGAGCTCGCCGACGCGCTCACCGCGATGATCGACGACCCGAAGATCGAGGCGGAGGCGCTGCTCAAGATCGTCAAGGGTCCGGACTTCCCGACCGGCGGGCTGATCCTCGGCCGCGACGGCATCCACGCCGCGTACACCGAGGGTCGCGGCAGCATCACCGTGCGGGCCAAGTCCACCATCGAAGAGATCCGCGGCGGCCGGGTGGCGATCATCGTCACCGAGCTGCCGTACATGGTGAACAAAGCCGCGTTGATCGAGCGGATCGCGCAGCTCGTGCGCGACAAGAAGCTGAACGGCGTGAGCGACCTCCGGGACGAAAGCGACCGGCGCGGCATGCGGATCGTGATCGAGCTGCGCCGTGACGTGAATCCCCAGATCGTCCAAAACCAACTGTTCAAGCACACCCAGATGCAGACGACGTTCGGGGCGATCATGCTGGCCCTGGTCGACGGCGTGCCGCGCGTGCTGACGCTGCGGCAAATGCTCCAGCACTACCTCGACCACCGGAAGGTCGTGGTCATTCGCCGGACGGAGTTCGAGCTCAAGAAGGCGAAGGCACGGGCGCACATCCTGGAAGGGCTCAAGATCGCGGTGAAGTTCCTCGACGAGGTGATCGCGCTGATCCGCAAGGCCAAGGACGTGCCAGCGGCGCGGGCCGGCCTGATGAAACAGTTCAAGCTGAGCGAGATCCAGGCGGACGCGATCCTCGAGTTGCGGCTGCAGCGGCTCACGCAACTCGAGCGCGAGAAGTTGGACCAGGAGTACAAGGAGGTCATCAAGGCGATCGCCCACTACGAGGACATCCTGCGCGACGAGCGCAAGGTGATGGGTCTCGTGCGGGAGGAGCTGGCCGACGTCAAACAGCGCTTCGGGGACGCCCGGCGCACCCGCATCACCGGCAAGGACGCGGAGCTGGAAGAGGAGGACCTGATTCCCGACGCGGACGTGGTGGTGACCCTGACGCACAACGGCTACATTAAGCGGCTCCCGCTCGACACGTACCGGCGCCAGAGCCGCGGCGGCCGCGGCGTCATGGGGATGGAGACCAAAGAGGAGGACTACGTGGAGTTGGTCCAGGTGACCACGAACCACGCGTTCCTCCTGTTCTTCACGAACCGCGGCAAGGTGTACCGCGTCAAGGCGTACGATGTGCCCGAAGCCGGGCGCACGGCGAAGGGCATCAGCCTCGTGAACCTCTTGAATCTCGCGCAGGCCGAACGCGTGAACGCGATCATCCCGATCCGGTCGTTCGAGGACACGGGCTACCTGTTCTTCGCGACGAGCCGGGGGTACGTGAAGCGCACCGGGCTGATGGAGTTCCTGAATGCGAAGCGGGGTGGCATCGTCGCGATCACCCTCGACAAGGGCGACGAGCTGGTCGGCGTCCACCTGACGGACGGGAAACAGGAGATCTTCCTCGCGTCTCGCCGCGGTCAGGCGATCCGCTTCAAGGAGGCCAACGTGCGTGAAATGGGCCGGCAGGCGCACGGGGTCATCGGCATGCGGCTCCGCAGCGACGACGTGGTGGTGGGGATGGCGCGCAGCGGAGACGGAGAGGAACTCCTGACCGTCACCGAGCTGGGGCTCGGCAAGCGCACGCCGCTCGGCCAGTACCGGCTGCAGTCGCGCGGCGGATCCGGGATCAAGAACATCCGCCTCACGGCGAAGACCGGTGCCGTGGTCGCGATCCGGGCGATCCGGGAAGACACCGAGGTCCTCGTCATCACCGCCCGCGGTATCATCAGCCGGCTGTCCGTCAAAGAGATCTCGACGCAGGGCCGCGCCGCGCAGGGGGTGCGCCTCAAGCGGCTCGACGAGGGCGATCGGGTGTCGGCGATCGCGCCGATCGTGGCGCGGGACGAGGGCGGCGACGCGTGACGATCGATGTGGCCCTGCTGATCGTCCGCGTCTGGCTGGGGTTCACGTTCTTCCTGCACGGGAGCCAGAAGCTGTTCGGATGGTTCGGCGGCGGGGGCGTTATCGGCACCGCGCGCTACTTCGAGGGGGCGGGCATCCGGCCCGGACGGTTCTGGGCGGTGCTCGCCGGGCTCGGCGAGCTGGGCGGCGGCGTGCTCATCGGGCTTGGGTTCCTCACCCCGCTCGGCGCGCTCTCCGTCATCATCACGATGGTCGTGGCGATCTCTGCGGTCGCCGGCCGACACGGGTTCTGGGTCCAGAACGGCGGCTACGAGTACAACCTGCTCATTATCGTGGTGGCGCTGATGTTGATCCTCGTCGGTCCCGGCGTGTACGCGCTGGACCACCGGTTCGGCGTGCTCGGGTCGAGATCGTAGATCCCGCGTCGGCGGGGGCCCGGCGTTTGCAACGAGTGCCGTCACCGTCTGCGTGCCTGGAGATTCCCGACCCCTCTCGCGAATCACACCTCCCATCGTGAGGTCACGGCGCCTGACCGGCGATCCGGTCATGCGCACAGCGACGTGAGATCGCGTCTCCGTTTCGTCCGCCCGTCTCCGCAACCGGCCGAGCAGGGGAGGAAGCGCTCCGGGTGGCGAAAAGACACACAGCGTACAGCGGCTTGAGGCCGCGCGTGGGGGGCGATCCGATGGACAGCGCCGTACAAGGCATCGCCGAGCATCTCGATGAGGTGTGGTCCTCGCTGCTCGATGCGGTGAAGCCGGTGGACGACGAGCTCTTCCAGTGGTGCCCCGGTTCGGAGTTCAACTCCATCGCGATTTTGCTGCGCCACCTCGCCGGCAGCGAGCGCTGGTGGGTCGGAGAAGCGATCGGCGGCGTGCCGGCGAATCGCAACCGCGACGCCGAGTTCGTTCACGACTCGCCGCGACGGGAGAATGTGCTCCGCGCGGTCGAGGACGCGCGCGCCGTGACGCGGCGCGTGCTCGCCGGTGCCACCGTGCAGGACCTTGCGACCCGGATCTCACCGTCCCCGCGGTTCGCCGGCGAGGACCGGCCGACGAAGATGTGGGCGCTCCTCCACTACCTCGAGCACCTCGGTTACCATCGCGGCCAGATCCTGCTGCTCCGCAACCTCGGCCGCAAGATGCTGACCGCCCGGCCGGGCGGCGCGGCCGCACGTTAGCCGAGCGCGCGTCAGATGCGCTGGGAACTCTGCTCGAGGACGCACGGACGCCTGGCCCGGATCGTGGCCGCGCTCGGGTTCGGACACGTGGACCCCGCCCGGATCTTCTGCGTCCGCGGGTACGGCTCGACCTCCGAAGCGTGGGCGCGCATCTGGGGACTGCCGGCGCTGTGGCAACAGGTGCTCGGGATCGGGCCCGCCTACGTGGTCGAGATTATCGAGCCGGAGTTCGGCCGGCTGCCCGAAGCCGAGCAGGACCGCATCCTGATCCATGAGCTCCTGCATATCCCGCGGACGTTCAGCGGCGCGATCCGGCCGCACCGGACGCCTACGTTTCAGATCACGCGGCGCAGCGTGGAGCGCTACTATCAGCGCTATCTCACCGCGGTGGCCGGCCCGGCCGACGGATCGGTGGCGCCGGAGGAGCGCGCCGCGCGGACCGAGCGCGCGGTCGATGCGCACACCGCCGGGAGCCCCGTGCCCGCGGCGGCGCACCGCAGGAGGTCGCCCCGTGGCCGGCGGGAACGGGCTCTCCGCTGAGGGACGCGTTCCGGGAACCGCACTCCGCCGCTAGTCGCTCTCACCGGGTAATGGCTTCATCCGCCCCGTGCGCTCGTGCGCGCATGCTTCGGGACCGTTCTCGCGGCCGCGTCCGTGGTGTAAAATGTCCGGGGAGCTCCGGCGAGGCCGCCGGAGGAAGAGGTGTGTGATGTTCGACAATCCAGAGAAGTTGATGATCCTGCTCGTGATCGCGCTCCTGATCTTCGGCCCGTCCAGGCTGGCCGGGTTCGGTGGGACGCTGGGTCGCACGATCCGCGACTTCCGCAACTCCGTCCGGGGCGCGCAGGACGAGGCCCGGCAGGCCTTCAGCGAGTTCACGCAGGAGGCGTCCTCCACGATGCACGACATGGGCGAGACCGTGCAGCAGGCGCTCCCCGCGCCCGATGCGCTCGCAGACGCGTCGTTCATGAGCGGGAGCGCCGAGGCAACCGAAGCCGCGGTGGCCGCGGACACGCCTGCGTCCTCCTCGGAGGTGCAGGTCGTTTCGCCCGACGACGAAGATCCGTCGTCCCTCGCGTCCGAACCCACCGCGGCGGCCCTCCGCGAAACCACGCGACAAGTCCAGCAGACCGGGTCCTAACCGCGGCGTGACCACACTGCCTTCAGAGGCGCTGCCGAGGTCCGCGCACGGCGTCACGCGCGTCTACCTGATCCGCCACGGGCAAACCGACTGGAACGCCGAGGGGCGCTATCAGGGCCACATCGACAGCGCGCTGAGCACGCTCGGGCGCGAGCAGGCCGCGCGCCTGGCCGTCGCGCTCGCGGCCGTCCCGTTCCGCGCCATCTACAGCAGCCCCCTCTCCCGGGCCCGCGACACCGCCGCGGCCATCGCCGCGCCCCACGGCCTGCCGGTGCGCCCGCTGGACCGCCTGCGGGAAGTCGCGATGGGCGAGTGGGAAGGGCTCACGTCGGAGGAGATCACCGCGCGATTCGGGGACATCCTCCGGGCCCGGCGGCGCGACCCCGAGCGCATCACGCCGGGCGGCGGTGAGACGCTCGCGGAGCTGCGCGCGCGCGGGATCCAGGTTATCGGCGAGATGGTGGCGCGTCACCCGGGCGAGACCATTGCCGCCGTCGCGCACGGCGGCCTGAACAAGACGATCCTGCTCGCCGTGCTCGATGCGCCGCTCAGCCGCTACTGGGCGATCCGGCAGGACAACGGGGCGATCAACGTCTTGGAGTTCGACGCAAAAGTGGCGCGGGTGGCATTGCTCAACGAGACGGCGCACCTTGAGGCGCCCGCGCCGCCCCGGATGAAAACGGGAGAAACGCCAGCAGCGCAAGTAAGGTGCACCCCCCGCCGACCACCGGAATGAGGCGGAGCCCGAGGCTGTGGCCCGGGCTGTCGCCGAGAGCGAGCAGCACGCCGAGGAGAGCGGACGACCCCGCGGACGCGGCGTTGAGAATGAGGCCCTGGACGGCGTAGTACATCGCTTCCCGCCCCTCGCCCGTCCGCTCGTGGCCCGCCTCCGCGATGTCCGCGAGCAGCGCGTTCGGCAGGACGAGGAGACCGGCGAGCGGCGCCGCCGCGAGCACGACCACCACGAAGCCCTGGACGGCTGGCGCGCCGGGGACGCCCCGCAGGCCGATCGCCCCGATCAGGGGGATGACGGCGGAGGCGGCGGCGAGCGTCCACCTGAGTACGTGGGGCGTTCCCAGGGCGCGGGTCAGGCGCGCCAGCAGCGGGAACGCCCCGAGCGTGCAGACGAACGTGACCCCGAGCACGACCCCGACCGAGCTCTGCGGAAGCCCCATCAGCACCGTGATCACATACACGATCGCAGAGTTGACCATGCTCGTACCGATCCAGAGCAGGGCGAGGCTCACCACGTAGATGCGGAACCCGGGGTCCCGCAGCACGCCGCCGATCTCGCGCCAGAACGCCGGCGACGCCGCGTCGCCGGAGGGAGCGGGTTCGCGGACGCCGGCGGCGACGGTCCACAGCATGGCGAGCGCCCCCGCTCCGATCGCGGCACCCATCACGTCGAACCCGGCGTGCGCGATCAGCCACGCCGACGAGATCATGGCGATGCCAACGCCGCCGATGGAGGCCCCGGCCTGCCACGACGCGACCACCACGCGGCCGTGTCCGCCCGGCGTGATGTCGGGCAGCAGCGCGGCGTACGGATTCATCGCGAACGAGAAGCAGAAGAAGAACCCGACCAGGACCGCGAGCACGTAGAGGAACATCGGCACCGGAGGCAGCGGCGGCGGGATCCACAGCAGCGCGAAGCAGACGGCCAGCGCGGGGGCGCCGACCGCGAGGAACGGGCGGCGCCGGCCCCACCGCGTACGCAGCCGGTCGCTCCAGAACGCTACGGGCGGGTTGCTGAGCGCGTTCACGATGCGGCCGCCGGCGAGCGCGAGGCCCATCCACTCCGGCCGCAGCCGCGCCAGCCCCGACGGCGGCGCGTAGAAGTACACGGCCCACAACAGGATCGTCTGCAACAGCATGCTGGCGCCGAAGGCGCCGGCACCATAGACCGCGGGATGCGCCCTCGGGCGCTCGGCGTTCACGCGGCTAGCGAGTGAAGATCGGGAGCGTCCCCAGCGAGATCAGATCGGGATTCTGGTAGCCGCCTTCCTCGAGCAGCACCGTCGCGTGCGCCACGACGCGCGCCCCAACCCGATGCAGCAGTTCGTCGACGGCGCGGAGGCTGCCCCCGGTGCTCACGACGTCGTCCACGACCGCGACCCGCGCGTCGCGCAGACGGTCCGCCTCCGCGCCGTCCAGCACGAGCTTCTGCATCCCCGCGGTCGTGATGGACTTCACCTCGACGGTCAGCGGGTTTTTCATGTAGCCCTTCACGCTTTTGCGGCACACCACGTACGGGAAGAAATGGCCGGTCAGCGGGTTCGAGAGATAGGTGGCGACCATGTGCGCCAACGGCAGCGCCTTGGCCTCGACGGACACCACGCAGTCGAACACCGTGGGCCGGAGGCGTTCCGCGATCTGCCGCGCGCACACGTTCGTCATCTCGACGTCGCCCCACAGGACGAACGCGGCGATCCACAGCGAGTCCGTGATCGGCACCACCGGTAGCCTGCGGCGGAGCCCGGCGATCGTGATCTCGTAGTACTCCTGTCCCTCGTACTTCATCGGCCGCCTCCCGTTCGCGCTGGTGCCACGTCCATTTCGGGCAGAGGCCCGGCGGCCCCTGTGCGCGCGGCCGCGGTGCCGGTCCGTGCCCGGGCGGCGTCCGGCTTGTGCTGCCGCCGGGTGGTTCCCTATAATTGGTAGGACGTTCGCGGGAGGTAACCGTACGGGGATCGACGGGGCGACGACGGTCGTCGGGGTCATCGGGGGTGCTGCGCGGGAGAGTCTCTCTCCGCGCATGCACAACGCAGCGTTCGCGGCGCGCGGGCTCAACTGGTGCTACGTGGCGTTCCCGGTCCCGCGGGACCGGCTCGCCGACGCGCTCCGCGGGCTCGCCCCGCTCGGCATCGCCGGCGCGAACGTGACGGTGCCGCACAAAGAGGCCGCCGTGGCCTACCTCGACGAGACGACCGAGGACGCCCGGGCAATCGGGGCCGTGAACACGATCCGGGTGGACGGCGGGCGCCTCGTCGGTTACAACACCGACGGGGCGGGGATGCTCGACGCCCTGCGGCGCGACGGCGGGATCTCGGTCGAAGGGGCGTGCGTTGTGATCGTCGGCGCCGGGGGCGCCGCGCGCGGCGCGGCGTTTGCGCTGGCGGGCGCTGGCGCCGCCTCGGTCGTGATCGCGAACCGCAACTGGGACCGCGCCGCGGCGCTCGCGGAGGGCGCACGGCGGTTTTTCCCGTCGTGCACCGTGGACGCGCTTCCCCTCGACGGGTCCGGTATCCGGTCCGCGCTGCGCGACTCGGGAGTGTTGATCCAGGCCACCACCCTGGGCGGCGGGGCGGAGCGCGGGCTCTCGCCCGTGGCGCGCGACGCGCTGCACCCGGGTCTGCTGGTGATGGACATGATCTACGAACCGCGCGAGACGGCGCTGCTGCACGACGCACGGGCGCGGGGCTGCCGCACGCTGGGGGGCCTCGCGATGCTGGTGTACCAGGGCGCCCGGGCGTTCGAGATCTGGACCGGGCGCGCGGCGCCGATCGATGTGATGCGGGAGTCGCTGGGGCTGCCCCGCGAGGTCCCGGCCGAAGAACGGACGGGGCGGTGACGCGATGGTTCGATTCCTGACGGCGGGCGAGTCACACGGGCGGGGGCTCCTCGTGATCGTCGAGGGCCTGCCCGCGGGCGTGCCGTTGTCGGAGGACGAGATTAATGTCCAGCTCGCGCGGCGGCAGCAAGGGTACGGCCGCGGCGGCCGGATGCAGATCGAGAAAGACCGCGCGGAGATCCACAGCGGCGTGATGGGCGGTACCACGATCGGCGCGCCGGTGGGGCTCGCGATCGGCAACAAGGACTGGCGGCGGGAGGAGCCGCCGCTCACCCGGCCGCGTCCCGGGCACGCGGATCTCGCGGGCGCGTTGAAATACCATTTCAACGATGTCCGGCGCGTCCTCGAACGCTCCAGCGCGCGCGAGACGACGGCGCGCGTGGCCGCCGGCGCCGTCTGCCGGGCGCTGCTCGGGCAGTTCGGGATCGCGCTGGGCAGCCACGTGGTGGAGTTGGGAGGCATCGCCGCGACCCGGCGGCCCGAGCGGCCCGAGGACATCTCCGCGATCGCCGAGCAGTCGCCCCTGCGCTGCGTGGATCCGGAGGCCGAGGCCCGCATGATCGCGGCGATCGACGAGGCGCGCGAGAAGGGCGACACGCTCGGCGGCGTCTTCGAGGTCGTGGTCACCGGGGTGCCGGTGGGGCTCGGCACCTACGTGCACTGGGACCGGCGGCTCGACGGCCGCCTCGCGCAGGCGATGATGTCCATCAACGCGATGAAGGGCGTCGAGATCGGCGAGGGCTTCACGGAGGCGCGCCTCCCCGGGTCGGCGGCGCACGACGAGATCTTCTACGATCCGGAGCGAGGCTTCTACCGCGCGACCAACCAGGCCGGCGGCACCGAGGGCGGCATGACCACGGGCGAACCCCTCGTTGTCCGCGTGGCGATGAAGCCGCTCAGCACGCTCCGCAGCCCGCTCGCGTCCGTGGACATCGTCACCAAGGAGCGCGTGGAGGCGGCGGTGGTCCGCAGCGACGTGACCGCGGTCCCGGCCGCCGGCGTGATCGGGGAAGCGATGGCCGCGATCGTCCTCGCCGACGCGATGGTGGAGAAGTTCGGCGGCGATAGCCTGGCGGAGATGCGGCAGGCGTACGAGGCGCACGCGCGCTGGGTGCGCACGGGGCCGGAGGCCTGAGACGGACGTGCGCCACAACGTGGTGCTCATCGGCTTCATGGGCACGGGCAAGACCCTGGTCGGCCGGGCGCTCGCGACCCGGCTCGGCCGTCCGTTCGTGGACACCGACGCGCTGATCGAGGAGCGCGCCGGCCGGTCGATCCCGCGCATCTTCGCCGAGGACGGCGAGGCGACGTTCCGCCGGATCGAGAGCGAGATCGTGGCCGCCGTGGGGGAGCGGGAAGGCACGGTCATCGCCACCGGGGGCGGCGTCGTGCTCAACCCCGCAAACATGGCGCACCTCCGCCGGAACGGGATGATCGTCGCGCTGCGCGCGGAGCCCGCGGCGATTCTCGCCCGCGTGGGCGGCGGTGTCGATCGGCCGCTGCTCGGGGTGGACCCCGAGGCGGGTGTCCGGCGCCTGCTCGCCGAGCGCAGCCCACTGTATCACGACGCCGACCTGGTCCTGGACACGTCGTCGGTCTCCGCGGAGGAGGCCGCCCGCTGCGTTGAGGCGTTCGCGGCCACGTGGAAGGGGCGGAACGGCGGGACCGATCCGCGCAACACCGGGCCGGTGCCCGAGCGCGTGGTGCGCGTGGCGACCGGGTCGCGCGGCTACGACGTGCGCATCGGCGTGGGCGCAATCGGCGGCGTCGGCGCCCACTTGCGTGACTGCGGGGTCGCCGGGCGCGTCGCGGTGCTGACCCACCCCCGGCTCGAGGCGCTGTACGGCGGCCGCCTCGCGGCGTCGCTGCGCGACGCCGGGTACGAGGCGGTCACGATCACCGTCCCGGCGTCCGAGGCGAGCAAGAGCCTCCGCGCCGCGAACCGCGTCTATGACCGGCTGCTGGAGGCGCGGCTCGACCGCGGCTCCGCCCTGATCGTGCTCGGTGGCGGCGTGGCGGGTGACCTCGGCGGGTTCGTGGCCGCGACGTTCCTGCGCGGTATCGCGTGGGCGGCCGTGCCGACCACGCTGCTCGCGCAGGTCGACGCCGCGATCGGCGGGAAGACGGCGGTCAACCACCCCCGCGGCAAGAACCTGATCGGCGCCGTGCACCAACCGGTGCTCGTCGTCGCGGACATCGACCTGCTCGGGTCGCTGCCGGCGCGCGAGGTGCGGTCGGGCCTGGCCGAGGTGATCAAGACCGGCGTGATCGGCGCGCCGGACCTGTTCGCGTACCTGGAGAACCGGCTCGGCGCCGTGCTCCGCCGCGACCCCGAGGCGCTGGCGATCGTGGTGGGGCGCTGCGCCGCGTACAAGGCGGACGTGGTCTCCGGGGACGAGCGGGAGGAGGCCGGGCGGATCGTGCTCAACTACGGGCACACGATCGGGCACGGCGTCGAAGCCGCCGCGGGATACCGCGGGCTGACGCACGGCGAGGCGATCGCCGTCGGTATGTCGCTCGAGGCGCGGATCGCCGTGCGCCTCGGGTTGTGCGAGCCGGCGCTGTTGCACCGGCAGGCGGCGCTCCTCCGCGGTGCCGGGTTGCCGGTGCGCCTCGCCGAGCTGCGGCTCCGGCGGCCGCCGGCGCCAGAGGCGGTCGCCGCCGCAATGACGCTCGACAAGAAGGCGCGCGCCGGCCGCCTGCGGTTCGTGCTGCCGGTCGAGATCGGCCGGACGGTGGTGCGCGACGACGTTCCGACACCCCTGCTGGAGGAGGTGCTTGGCGATGGTTAAGGTGCTGGTGATCCACGGGCCCAACCTCAACCTGCTGGGCAGCCGGGAGCCGCACCTCTACGGCACCGTGACGCTCGCCGAGGTGAACCGGCGACTCCAGGCGCTGGCCGGCGAGTTGGGCGTCGCCATCGAGACGTTCCAGTCGAATCACGAAGGTGCGATCATCGACCGGTTGCACGCCGCACGCGGCGAATTCGGCGCGGTAGTGCTCAACGCCGCCGGGTTCACGCACTACAGCATCGCGCTGCGGGACGCGATCGCCGCGATCGCGCTTCCGGTCGTGGAGGTGCACGTCTCGAACATCCACGCGCGCGAGGCCTTCCGCGGCGTGTCGGTCATCTCGCCGGTCGTGACCGGGCAGGTCGCCGGATTCGGGGCGGACAGCTACCTGCTGGGCCTCCGGGCGGCGGCGGCGCTGGCTCATCCGCGGACCTGACGCGAGGTCCGGCCTCGCGCGACCGGGTCGCGCGGCGCGCCGGCAGAGGATGGCCTGGAGCGCCGGTCGAAGCAACAGCCGAGTCGGGCGGAGCGCGCCGGCGCGAGGAGGAGTGCGATGCGATTCCGCGGGATTCGCGGCGCGACCACCGTCGACGCGAACACGGAGCAGGCGATCCTGAGCGCCACCTTCGAGCTGCTCCAGCGCATCGTGAGCGAGAACGAGGTCGACAGCGACGACATCGCCGGCGTGATCTTCACGATGACTCCGGATCTCAACGCCGTGTTCCCGGCCGAGGCCGGCCGCCGTCTTCCCGGATGGACGCAGGTGCCGCTGATGTGCATGCAGGAGATCGCCGTCCCCGGCGCGCTCCAGCGCTGCGTGCGTGTGCTGATGCTCATCAACACGACGAAGACGATGGATGAGGTCCGGCACGTGTACCTGGGCGGGGCGACGCAGCTCCGTCCCGATCTGGCGTCCCGCTCGTGACCCCGTCCGCGTCGCTCGTCGTCACCCCGCGGTCGTCGCTGCGCGGGGCCGTGCGCGTGCCCGGGGACAAGTCCATCTCCCACCGCGCCGCGCTCCTCGGCGGCCTCGCGGCGGGCACGACCACCGTGGACGGGTTCCTGCGTGGCGATGACTGTCTTGCCACGCTCGCGTGCATGCAGGCGATGGGCGTGCGGGTGGACGACGACGGCACCCGCCTCGTGATCCACGGCGGCGCGCTCACGGAGCCGGATCAGGTCCTCGATGTCGGCAACTCCGGCACGACGATTCGCCTCCTGTCCGGGATCCTTGCCGGCCAGCCGTTTCACAGCGTCGTCACCGGCGATGCGAGCATTCGACGCCGCCCGATGGACCGGGTCGCCACGCCCCTCCGCCGGATGGGCGCGCGGATCAGTGGGCGGAGCGGCGGGCGCCTCGCGCCGCTGTCGATCGACGGCGGGGGCCTGCGGGGCATCGCGTACGAGACGCCGGTGGCGAGTGCGCAGATCAAATCCGCGGTGCTGCTGGCGGGGCTCTTCGCGGATGGCGAGACCGAGGTCCGCGAGCCGTCGCAGAGCCGGGACCACACGGAGCGGATGCTCGGCGCCTTCGGCGTGCCGGTTCGGCGTGACGGACTCGCGGTCCGCATGAGCGGGCCGGCCGCGCTCCGCGGCACCGCGTTGCGCGTGCCGGGCGACCTGTCCTCGGCCGCGTTCCTGCTGGTCGCGGCTGCGCTCGTCCCGGGTTCGGAGGTGACGGTTGAAGATGTCGGCCTCAACCCGACCCGCACCGGTGTGCTCGATGTGCTTGGGCTGATGGGCGCCGATGTGCGGGTGCGGGGAGAGCGCGACGAGGGCGGGGAGCCAGTCGGCGACGTGACCGTGCGGGCCTCGCGCCTCCGCGGCGTGACGATCGGCGGCGCGCTGATCCCGCGCACGATCGACGAGCTGCCGGTGATCGCCGTGGCCGCGTGCCTGGCCGAGGGTGAGACGCTGATCCGCGACGCCGCCGAACTGCGCGTCAAGGAAGTCGACCGCATCGCCGCGCTCGCGCGGGAACTCGGCCGGCTCGGCGCCGCGGTCGAGCCGCGGCCGGACGGGCTCGCGATCACGGGCGTGGCGCGCCTGCGGGGCGGGCGTGTTGCGAGCGGCGGCGATCACCGGATCGCGATGGCGATGGCAGTCGCCGGCCTGTGCGCGGACGGTCCCGTGACGATCGACGATCCGGCGTGCATCCAGACGTCGTTTCCGGAGTTCGAGGAGACCCTCCGCGGCGTGACCGGCACGTGACGTACGACGCGACGCACCTCGCGGTCATCGCCGTGATCGTGTGCGTCGCCGCGACGATCAAGGGCGCGATCGGGTTCGGGTTTCCGCTCCTCGCCATCCCGCTGCTCTCGATCGTGCTCGGCCCGCACATCGCGATTCCCCTCGTGGTGTTCCCGACGCTCCTCAGCAACCTCATGCTGGTGGGCCGGGGCCCGGGCGGCCCGACCGACGCGCGGCCGTTCATCGCCACGCTCGCCGCCCTGGCCGCGGGCGTCGTCGCGGGCGCGCTTCTGATCACCGCCATGAACCCGCGCACGTTGTCGATTCTTGTGGGCGCGGTATCGGCGCTGTACGTCGTCGCCACGGCGTTCCGGTTGGTCCAGCGGATCCCCCCGGCGGCCGGACATCGGGCGGGGCCCGTGGTCGGTCTTGCCGCAGGGGTGCTCGGGGGCTCGACCGGGATCTTCTCGCCGGTGGTCGCGAGTTATCTCCACATGCTGCGGCTCGAGAAGCGCCCGTTCGTGTTCTGGATGACGATGATGTTCTTCGTCGGGAACATCGCACAGTTCGTATCGTATCTTCGGCTCGGGCTCTACGGAGGACCGGTGATGGGGACGGCCGTGCTGGCGTGCGCCCCGATGGCCGTTGGCACCTGGGCCGGGCTGCGACTCCAAGACTCGCTCCGCCCGGAGACGTTCAGCCGGATCGTGCTCGCGCTCGTGTTCCTGGCGGGCCTCAATCTGCTTGCGCGGGGGCTGTTCGGGTAGCGGTCCGACGCGGCCGAAGGAGCAGCGTGGACGCGTTCGCTCGGGAGGTCGCACGCTGGCACGATTTCTATATGTTGGTCGGCACGGCGTCCGCCACCCTCGCGGGTCTCCTCGTTGTCGCGCGTTCCCTCCACCTGGACAAGTTAGTGGGGGACGCGCACCGGGGTCTCAAGGCGGTGGCCGGCCAGAGGTTCTGACCCCGGCCGGGGCCGTCCGACTTCACGCCGGGTGCCGCCAAACTTCCGGGAGATTGCAGGCGATGGCGTGCAGGCTTCCCGTCGAGTGATGGAACCAGCGCCCGCGGTGTTCGGAACACGCTCTGGCCTGAGGTCGCCCGAGGCTGGCCGATAGAACGGACGGCAGACGAGAAAAACCACGCACCGTCGCGGATATTGAACTTTGCTTGAGCCGTCCCCGGCGGCGTATCATGAGAGCGTTTCTCCAGTGCGCGTGATCCTGGTTTGGCAGGCCTGCATTCTTCGTCGAGCGACATCTACTTGGCATGCACCGGATTTCCGGAGTGTCACGATGGGCACCGAGGAGGTTAGCGACCGATGATCGCGGTCGAGGCGATCAAGTTCAATTATGACGCGAACGCCGCCACCCACGACGCGCTGAACATCCGCGAGAACGCGACGCGCATGATTGCGGTCCCCGAGTGGCGGCGCTTTGTCTGCGTCAATCCGGAAGATTCCCGCGCGGCGTATGCGGTGGGGCCGGCCCACGGGAACCCGATCTCGATCCAGGTCTCGATGAGTTCGACCGATCCGAGCGTCGCCTTCATCGAGGTGCGGGTCAAGGATCACGTCAAGGCCCGTCCCGTGAACTTCGTCAACGGGCAGACGGGGTTCGTCACGTTCGAACTCATCGATCCGCCTTCCGCGCGCGGCCACGTGGGGGTTTGGGACGTCGACTGGCAGTGGGAATACCGGACGGCGCCGCACCGCTCGTGGCACCATTTCGCGACGACCCGCCACCGATTGTACGTCGTGCTCGACGTGCCGGACGACCCGTGGAAGCAGGCGCCCTACACCGCCGGCAACACGCAGCTCCCCTGGACGGACGTGCTCGACTACGCGTGCCGCTGGGCGGAGGGTGCGACATCCCGGGACATGGCCGCCGCGCTCGTCACGCAGCACGTCTACGCGTTGGGTCCCAGCGTGGTCACCTATGATTGCCCCGGCGGCGGCAGCTCACACTACAGCTGGGGCGCGTTCGACTGCACCGCGTTCGTCGATCGGCTGCGCGGGGGAATCGGCAACGGCGTGTACGTGAACTGCAGCGACTGCGCGACCATCGTCTCGACGTTTGCCAACGCGCTCGGGTGCCGTTTGTGGCAGTCGAAGATGGGGTGGGGGTTCGCGCTCAACGAACTGCTCGCGATCGGCAGCAGCGTCTGGCAGACCGCGTGCGGGTGGGGAGCGTTCAGCTATCACGAGGTCGCGTGGGAGGGCGCCTGCACGGCGAGCGACGACGTGTACGACGCGTGCCTCCGGGTCGACGGCGACAGCGATCCCACGACCGCTCCGCACGTCCCGTTGCTCCCGCAGGATCTGCGGTTCGGCAATCCGGGCGACCTGCTCTATCGCGACCGTCTCGCCACCCCGGCCGGCCGGCCGAACTGCAACCCGCAACCCGGCACGCGCCAGAGACGGACCGTGGTGTAGGAGGACTCCGATGAGCGTCGAGCAACGGCGATTCCTCGAGAAGCGATACGACGCCGGCAAGTGGCGCGGGCGCGGCGGTCAGGGCCGGCGGGTGCTTGAGGGCGTGAGCCTCGACCGGTTGGAGATGCGCGGGTGGACCTTGGTGCGGTCGCAGCGGGCCGAGCACGCCGACACGACGACAATTCGATCGCTGTGGCGCCGCGGCGAATCGACGAGCGAGGTGCTCGCCGTCGACGTCTTCGAGTGTGCCTCGGTCAAGGCGGCGCATACCCAACTGTTGGACGCGCTCGGCAACATGCAATCCGGCGCCGTCGAACGGCTCACCGACAAGCACGCCCCGGGTGATGTGGCGTTCGGGCTCGACGACACGATGGTGCTGTTTGCGCGGGCCAACGTCGTCGCGCTGGTCCGCAACGCCGGGCCGACCCTGGTCCCGGTGGGCACCGTTGCGCGCAAGATCGACGCTCTTCTGGTGCACTGGCCCAAGCACGAGAAGTAGCGAGCGGCGGGTCGGCCCCGTCCGGTGTTCCCGGTGCCACTCCGCATGTTCCGGGTCGGACATGCCGTGTTCAGCACAGCGATCCGCTGCGTCGACGTTGCGGTCCGCGCGACGTGCTTCGTGGTCGACGATCCCGCCCCCGCGTGACGCGAACGACGACGCACAGCACCGCTCGTCCGGGGACGCAGGTGCACCGCGCGCTGCAGCCGTAACTATTGTGTTGTCCAAACCCTGCGTTTCGCCTGTGCCCGAGGTAGCCTAAACATGTCGTTCATCTATATCGGGCGACGCCTCGCCAGTGGCGTGATCGTGCTGTTTGCCACCGTCCTCGTCGCGTTTGTCCTGATCCACCTGTCCGGCGATCCTGTCCAGCTGATGCTTCCGTTCGAGGCCACCCAGCAGCAGGTCGATACGCTGCGAGCCGAGCTCGGACTCAACCTCCCTCTGCCCGTCCAGTTCGAGCGGTTTCTCGTGCGCGCCGCGCGCGGAGACTTCGGGGAGTCGATCCGGCAGCAGCAGCCGGCGCTCGGGCTCGTCCTCGAGCGGGTGCCGGCCAGCCTCGCGCTGCTGGGCGCATCCGCGGTGGTCATGCTGGTGCTCGGGATCCCGCTCGGCGCCGTCGCGGCCGCGCGCCAGCGCTCGCTCGTGGACACGATCGCGTCGGCGGCCGCGGTACTCGGGCAGAGTGTGCCGACGTTCTGGGTAGGGATGCTGTTGATCCTGGTCTTCGCCGTGCGGCTGCGGTGGTTTCCGTACGGCGGCGGCGGGGGTCTCGACCATCTCGTCATGCCAGGCGTCACGCTCGGCATCTTCTCGTCGGCGATCGTCGCGCGGCTCACCCGCTCCGGATTGGTCGAGGCGCTCGCGACCGACTACGTGCGAACGGCGCGGGCGAAGGGGTTGAGCGAGCGGTTGGTGCTCTACCGGCACGCCCTCAGGAACGCCGCGCTGCCGATCCTGACGGTGATCGGGATTCAGATCCCGACGCTGCTGGCCGGCGCGATCGTGACCGAGCAGGTGTTCAGCTACCCGGGGATGGCGCGGTTGGCGGTTCAGGCGATCGGCTACCGTGACGTGCCGGTCGTGCAGGCGTTCGTCGTCGTGTTCACCACGGTGGTGGTGGTGACCAACCTCGTCGTCGACGTGCTCTACTTCGCCCTGAACCCCCGCATCCGGTACCAATGATATCAGTAGGGGCGTCGGGGATGGCGAGTCGGCCGATGCGCATCCTTCGCGTCCTGACGCGCAGCCCGAAGGGTGTGTTCGGGCTCGCGCTCACGGTAGTGTTCGTCGGGGCGGCACTGTTCGCACCGCTGATCGCGCCGTTCGATCCCAACCGGCAGGATCTGTTGAGCGCCCTGGTCCCTCCGCATGTGGCGCCGACGGACGCGGGGTTCCACCTGTTCGGCACGGACGCCCTTGGCAGAGACATCCTCAGCCGTGTCGTCTTCGGGACCCGGGTCTCGCTCGTCGTGGGGACGATGGCCGTGGCCGTCTCCCTGGCGATCGGGGTGCCGATCGGCGTGTGCGCGGGCTATTTCGGCGGGCTGACCGACGACGCGCTCTCCCGTCTCACCGACACGCTGATGTCGCTGCCGTTTCTAGTCGTGGTGCTGGCGGTGATGGCGGTCCTCCACCCATCGCTCTTCAACATCATCCTGGTCCTGGCGATCACCAGCTGGGCCCCGTACGCGCGGCTCTCCCGGTCGCAGACCCTGGCGGTCCGGGAGCTGGAGTACATCGAGGCGTCCCGCGCCGTCGGGGCGCGGCCCGTGCGCATTCTTCACCGTCACGTGGTCCCCAACGTGGCGGTCCCCGTCCTCGTCGTGGCCTCCTTGCAGGTGGGGACGATGATCTTGGCCGAAGCTTCCTTGGCGTTCCTCGGCGTGGGCGTGCAGCCGCCGCTGGTGTCGTGGGGCGCGATGTCGGCCGACGGCTGGGCCTACCTGCGGTCGGCCTGGTGGGTCGGCGTGTTTCCAGGGCTGGCGATCTCGCTGGTCGTCCTGGGCCTGAACCTGTTCGGGGACGCCCTGCGAGAGGTCGCCGACCCTGCGACCCGACATCGCTGACGCGGCCGGCCCGTTTCGCCCGAGCCGTTCGAGAAGCGTCTGAAGGGGGATCGCTGGATGGAGCACGCCGCGCGCCGCCGGCGCACGCAGGCGGAGATGGGCAGTGTGGGCGTCGAGCATCTCATCGTCAGTCCATCGGCCGACCTTGTGTACCTCACCGGCTACGATGCGATGAACATGGAGCGCCCGACGCTGCTGGTCCTGCCCCAGGCGGGCGACCCGTTCTTTCTCGTCCCGCAGCTCGAGGCCGACAAGACCCGCGCGGCCGCTCCGGGCATCGAGGTGCGGGGATGGCGGGACGAGGAGGATCCTTGGCGCGCGCTGCGCGCGCGGATCGGCGACGCGGCCGGTGTCGTCGCCGTTTCCGATGTGATGCGCGCCGGGTTCGTGCTGGCGATCCAGGAGGCGTTTCCCAGGGCCCGCGTCCGGTCCGCCGGCGCGCTGATCGGGGGCCTCCGGCAGTACAAGGACGCCGACGAGGTCGAGGCGCTCCGGGAGGCCGGGCGCCGGACGGACGCGGTGTTCGAGCACCTCCGAACGGAGACGTTTGCCGGGCGCACCGAGGTAGCGGTCGCCGATCTCATCGGACGGCATCTGCGCGCGCAGGGGCTGGCCTGGAAGTGGAGCTACATCTGCAGCGTCGCCGGCGGGGACCATTCGGCCTCGCCGCACCACGTGTTGAGCGAGCGGCCGCTGCGCGGCGGAGACGCCGTGTGCATGGACTTCGGTGGGAAGTATCGGGAGTACGTGTCGGACTTGACGCGCACCGTGCACATCGGACCGCCAGACGAGGAGTTCGCGCGCGTCTACGGAGTCGTCCGGGAGGCGCAGGAGCGGGCGGTCCGCGCGGTGCGGCCCGGCGTGCCGGCCGAGGAGATCGACCGGGCGGCGCGGGGCGTGATCGCCGGCGCGGGCTACGGGGACTACTTCACGCATCGCACGGGGCACGGCCTCGGTCTGGAAGTGCACGAGCCCCCGTACATCGTGGCCGGGAACACCGCCCCCGTGCGCCCCGGGATGGTCTTCAGCGTGGAACCGGGCATCTATCTGCCGGGCCGGTTCGGCGTGCGCATCGAGGACATCGTGGTCGTGACGCGGGACGGGTGCGAGCGTCTCAATCAGGCGCACCGCGACCTCTGTGTGGTGGCGTAGGTAGTCGGCACGGGCGAAGTCAGGGGGAGGTGGAGCAGGTGACACGAGTTGATGCGCACCGCCGGGTCCACGGGGCCCTTGGGGTCTTGTTGTCTGTTGGCGTCGCCGTGGCGCTCATCGCCGGCGTCGGTCCGGCGCAGAGCGCCGCCACCGGTCCGGCGCTCACGATCGGGCAGGGAGTCGACGCCGAGACGCTCGACCCTCACGGGAGTCTCACGCAGGCCACGCTCAACATCACCCAGCAAATCAACGAGCCGTTCTTGGACTGGGACTACACGAAGGGCGAGATCAAGCCGGTCCTCGCAACGAGCTGGAAGCAGCTCAACGCGACCACCTGGCAGTTCAAGATCCGCGAGAACGTGAAGTTCACGAACGGAGAGCCGCTGACGGCGCAGACCGTCAAGTTCAACATCGACCGCCTCCTCAACCCGGCCAACAAGCTGAACGTCGCCGCCCTACTGAACCAACTCGCCGGGGCGGACGTCGTCGACGCGAGCACGGTGAACATTCGCACGACGGCGCCGTTTCCGCTGCTGCCGCTAGCGCTGACGCGGTTGCAGCTCCTGCCGTCCGAGTACTTCCAGAAGGTCGGCGCGCAGCAGTTCATCGACCACCCGATCGGCACGGGGCCGTACACGTTCGTCAGTTGGGTGAAGGACGACAGGATCATCCTGCAGGCGAACCCGGATTACTGGGGCGGCCGGCCCCAGATCGGGACCGTGGTGTATCGTGCGATCCCGAACGACGCGAGCCGGATGGCCGCGCTGGAGAGCGGCGGCGCGGATCTCGTGACGAACGTGAACCTCAACGACGTGGCCGGCCTTAAGCAGAACCCCGACGTGGTGGTCATCGCCGGGCCGAGCTTGCGCCTCATGGGGATCTATCTCGACTCCCGGTCGACGTCGCCGTTCGCCGACAAACGGATCCGGCAGGCGCTCAACTACGCCGTGGACAAGAAGACGATCGTCTCGCGGTTGCTGCTCGGGTACGGGAAGGCCCTCCCGGGGCAGGTGCTGTCGACCGAGTACTTGGGCTTCAACCCCGCGGTGCAGGCGTATCCGTACGACCCCGCGCGCGCGAAACAGCTCCTGCAGGAGGCCGGCTACAAGGGCGGTCAGCTCACGCTGGAGGTCGGGCGCGGACGCTATCCGAAGGGGGAAGAACTCGCGCAGGTCGTCGCGAACCAGCTCCAGCAGGTCGGCGTGAACGCGACGGTGCAAATCGTGGAGTGGGCGCCGTTCATCCAGCAGTTGATGAGCCGGACCCTCGCCCCGCTCAACGTTCTCGCGTACTCGACCCAGCCCGACGCGTACTTCCAGCTTCAGTTGTACATGTGCCAGTATCGCGCCTCGCTCTACTGCAACGCCGGCTTCGACGCGCTCGTGCAGAAGGCGCTCGCCACCGACAATCCGGATGCCCGGCTGAAGCTGTACCAGACGGCCTCCGCGCTGCTGCACGACGATCCGCCGATCATCTACCTCTACCAGATGGACAACATCTGGGCCGTGCGCAAGCGCGTGCACGGCTGGCATCCGCGGCCCGACGAGGGGA
Source organism: bacterium (assembly GCA_035295165.1). NCBI lineage: Bacteria > bacterium. The sequence continues at coordinate 51,218 of DATGJN010000047.1, read as the reverse complement.
TTCAGTTGCTCGGCGTCACGGCGGGCCAGTAGGGCCTCGCGCCGTCCTGGGGAGATGTCCGGTCGGACCCCGATTGAGTGACGGAAGAGAGGAGCACGGTTCGTGGCGCACTATCGGCTGGGCATCGATATCGGAGGCACCTTCACCGACTTCTCGTTGATGGACGACGCCGGCGCGGTCGTGTCGCTGAAGACACCCTCCGTGCCATCGGATCCGGCGGGGGCCGTCTGGAACGGCCTGCAGAAGCTGGTCGAGAAGACGTCCATGGACCCCCGCGAGATCGCGTATCTCGTGCACGGCACGACGCTCGGCGTGAACACGCTCATCGAACGCACCGGAGCGCGCACAGCCCTGCTCGTGACGCGCGGGTTCCGCGACGTGCTGATCATCGCGCGCCAGCGGGTGCCGAATCCGAACGACTACATGACCGCCAAGCCGGCGCCGCTGGTGCCGCGGCACTGGGTGGTGGAAGTCGACGAGCGCATCGCCGCGACCGGGCGCGAGGTGCGGCCGCTCCCCATCGCCGCCGTGGAGGAGGCGGGCCGCCGGCTGGTCGACGAGGGGGTGGAGGCGGTCGCGATCTCGTTCCTGCACGCCCACCGGAATCCGTCGCACGAAGCCGCCGCCGCGGCGTGCCTGCGTCGGAACTTCCCCGGCCTCTACGTGTGCGCCTCGCACGAGGTGTGGCCGGAGCAACGGGAGTACGAACGGACGTCGATGACCGTGATCAACGCGTATCTCGGCATCCGGTTGCGCCAGTATTTCACGAACCTGCGCGCCCGGATGGAGACGCTGAGTCCCCGTACAACGCTGTTGACGACCAAATCCAACGGGGGCGCAATGAGCGTCGAGAGCGCCTACCACTCACCGGTCGAGACCCTGCTCTCCGGCCCAGCCTCGGGCGTCATGGGGGCGCTCCAGATCGCACGCCAGGCCGGGTGGTCGAAGGTCGTCGCACTCGATATGGGCGGCACCAGCGCCGACGTCAGCGTGATCGACGGCGACATCGCGTACGGCACGGAGAACGCGGTCGGCGACTTCCCCGTCATCATTCCCGCGGTGGACGTGTCGTCGATTGGGGCGGGCGGCGGGTCGATCGCCTGGTGTGACTCCGCCGGCGTGCTGAAGGTCGGACCCATGAGCGCCGGCGCGGATCCGGGCCCGGCGTGCTACGGTCGAGGGGGGCGCCGCCCCACGGTCACGGACGCCTATGTGACGCTCGGGATCATCGATCCCGCGCAGTTCCTGGGCGGGACGATGCCGCTCCGCCGCGACCTGGCGGTGGACTCGGTGGCGACGCTCGGCGCCACGCTGGAGATGGAGCCGGAGGCGGCGGCGGAGAGCATCCTGCAGGTCGCGACGTCGAACATGTATGCGCAGTTCATGCCGCTGATGACGCGCCGGGGCGTCGATCCTCAGGACTTCGCGCTGCTCGCGTACGGAGGGGCCGGCGCGACCCACGCGTTCTTGATCGCGCGCGAGGTCGGCATCACGCGGGTCCTCGTGCCCCCGAGCCCCGGCACGCTCTGCGCGCTCGGTTCGCTTCTGGCCGACCTCCGGCGCGACTTCGTGCGGACGATCTACGCCCCGTTGGGCGTGGCCTCCGCGCAACTCGCGGACTTGTTTGCCGGCCTGAAGTCGGCCGCGACCGCGTGGGTGACCGGGGAGGGCGTGGAGCTGGCGCGGATCGACTACGCGTACGCGGCGGACCTGCGCTACAAGGGGCAGTCGTTCGAATTGACGGTGGCGGTGCCCGACGGCGGGTTCGGTCCGAACGCGGGCGACGCGCTGGCGGATCGGTTCCACCGGCAGCACGAGTACGTCTACGGGCACGCGGACCCGGCCACCCCGATCGAGTTCATCAACGCGCGCCTCACGGTGATCGGCGTGCCCGCGAGGCCCGCGCTGCGCGGTGCCGCGGACGGCCGACCTCCGGCGGTGGCCCGCCCGTGCGGCACACGGTCGATCTTCTTCGAGGCCGGACGCGTGCCGGCGGCCGTGTACGCGCGCGCGGCGCTCCGCCCCGGGGACACGCTCGACGGTCCCGCAATCATCGAGCAATACGACACCACGACGTTCGTCCCGCCCGGCTTCGCGGTGCGCGTCGATCAGTGGGAGAACCTGATCGGGGAGGCGCGGTGACGATGCCGCCGCAGAGCGTGCTCTTGGAGATCCTCAAGAACCGGTTTCAGAGCATCGCCAACGAGATGGCGTACAACCTGCTCCGCACCGGGCACACGGTGTTCATCAAGGAGACCGCGGATTTCGGCACCGGGATCGCCACGCCGGAGGGCGAGCTGTTCGCCGCCCCGATCAACCTGGGCGTGAGCGTGATGATCGGCATGTGGTGCGGTCGCGCGTTCTCGGCGATTCCGGAGTATCAGGAGGGCGATGTCTGCATCTCCAACGACCCCTACCTGACCGGGGGGCTGTCCACGCACTTGTGCGACGTCTTCATCTGGAAGCCGATCTTCGCCGAGGGCCGCCTGTGCTGTTTTGCGATGGGGTTCATTCACTCATCCGACGTGGGCGGCAAGGTGCCCGGGAGCATCTCGCCCTCCTGCTACGATATCTGGCAGGAGGGACTTCGGATCCCGCCGCTCAAGCTGTACGCCCGCGGCGAGCTGAACGAGGGGCTCCTCCGGTTGCTGCTCTTGAACTCCCGCATCCCCGATCAGAACTGGGGCGACCTCAAGGCGCTGATCGGCTCCGTCAACACCGCGGAACGCCGGATGCACGCGCTGTTTACCCGGTACGGCGCGGACGCGGCGATGCGCGGCGGCAGGGCGCTGCTCGACTACGCCGAAGGGCAGGCGCGCCGCCTGATCGAGCAGCTGCCAGACGGCGACTACGCCTTTGGCGACCTCCTCGAGGGCGACGTCGTGCCGGGCGGGCATCCGATTCGCCTCGAGCTCACCCTGCGCGTGCGCGGCAGCGAGATCGTCCTCGATTTCACGGGCACCGATCCGCAGGTGCGGGCGGCCCTGAACCTGCCGACGTTCAGCCAGACCGGGCACTACATGATCGTGCCGGGTGTCGTCAACTATTTGCGTACGAAGGATCCGAATCTGCCGTACAACAGCGGGCTCGTGCGGCCCCTCCACATCGTGGCCCCCGAGGGGTCGCTCGTGAATCCCCGCACGAACGCGGCGTGCGGGGTTCGCGCCGCCACGATGCGGCGTGCGTGGGAAGTCAGCATGGGGCCGCTCAGCCGTCTCGATCCCGCGTACATTCCGGCGGCAGGCGGCGGGATGTCGGCGCCCGTGTTGATCGCCTGCGCGGACCCGGACACCGGCGACCTCAAGGTGAACGTGGCGCAGCCGCTCTCGGGCGGCTCGGGAGCCCGCGCATCCAAGGACGGGATCGAAGGGGCGGAGTTCTCCTCGTTCATCCGGAACATCCCGATCGAGGTGCTGGAGACCGAGATGCCAGTAGAGGTTCTGCGGTACGCGCTGCGTGAAGATTCCGCAGGCGCCGGAGCGCACCGCGGCGGGAACGGGCTCGAATTCACCTTCCGCTGCCTGGCCCCGCACACGATTCTGACGGCGCGGGGTCTTGAGCGCTTCCACTTCCGCCCGTGGGGTCTTCGCGGCGGTCGCGCCGGGACTCCCGGCATGGCGATCCTCAACCCTGGCACCCCCGAGGAACGGAACGTCGGGAAGGTCGACGTGCTCGAGATGGAAGCGGGGGACGTCATCCAGTTCCTCACGCAGGGCGGCGGTGGCCACGGATCCCCGCTAGCCCGTGATCCTGACGCGGTGGCGGAGGATGTCCGCAATCAACTTGTCACACCCGAGACGGCGCGTCGCGTGTACGGGGTCGTGCTCGACGCCGGCGGACACCCCGACCTCGACGTGACGGCCCGACGGCGGAACGAGGTGCGCGGGGCGATGCCCGAGCGCGAATTCGACTTCGGTCCAGAGCGGGATGCGTACGACGCGGTCTGGACCGGCGCCGTGCGCGAAGCGCTGGAGGCAGGACTGCGCGATGCTCCCGCGGCGTTTCAGGGTCTCATCCGGCTCAAGGCGATGGACGAGATCACGGTGCGCGCCGGCGGCGTCACACCGAGCCCGGAGGACGTCGCGCGGGTGGTGGCTACCGTGAAGCAGCGCTTCGTCTGGCCGGAGTAACGGGCGGAGATCCGACGGTCATACCGGACGATCTGGAGGGCGGCCGTGCCGGCCAACGACGTCGTCCGAGGGGACGCCTTGGCTATTCATCGCTCGTGAGCACCCTGTCGCCGGAATGGGCTCCGAGGGCGCGCGCGTACTTCGTCAGTGCCTCCGCCATGATCGCGGACCGGTCCCTTCCCTCGGGATCGACACCGAACACGTAGCGCATGAAGTTGGTCTTGTTGAGCTCTTCGTGGACCTCAGGGGACTGCACCGGATTGTAGAGCCTCGCCGGTCGCCCGAACGCGAGATATCCAATGGGAACGCGTGCGCCCGCCGGGAGCTCTGTGTCGATGTGCACCTTGCCATCCAGCGCGACGACGCACGTCTCGCCAAGCGATGCGCCGTTGAACACCATGGCACCGGTTGCGATGAAGCAGCGTGGTCCGACGGTGCACCCGGTGAGGTACGCATGGGGGCCGACGAGGACCTGCTCACCGAGGCGGAGAGGAAACCGCCCGGCCGCCCGAAGCACGGCCTGTTCCATGATCACGGACTCGGCGCCGACGAACAACTCCGCGCCGCCCTCCGCCGTCAAGACCGCGCCGTGCAAGATGCGGACACGCGGGCCTATCGTGACCGCGCCGGACAGCACGGCCGTCGGAGCGACCCACGCCGTCGAGTCCACGCTCGGACGACGCCCCCGGTGTTCAATCTGCATGTACGCTCGCCTCCCGATCTTGAGGTCCGCCGGTTCGCTGCGCGACCGCACGAACCGCGCGGTTCGGATGTGTGGCCCGTGCTGGACGTCGAGCGCGACCATGGTCCAGCGGTTTGGTTCTGCAGCGCCGGTTGGAGGTCTGGACGCGGGCCGCGGAGCCTACATCCAGCGCCGTACCTGTTTCCTGTACCGGAGATACGCGTCGCCGAACCTCCGCGACATGTAGCGTTCCTCGCGGTCGATCACGCCGCGCCGCATCACGAAGAGCACGACGACCACCAACGCCAGCCCCCACAGCGCCTGGGCGGCGAGCATGATGCCGAGATAACAGAGCGTCAGCGACACGTACAAGGGATTGCGGCTGAGACGGAAGGGGCCCGTCGTCACGAGCGCGCGCGTCGGAACCGCCGTACTCTCGGACGTGCCGGCGCGGCGCATCTCACGCACGCCCCACAACGCGAGCGCCACGGCGATCACGATGACGGCGACGCCGAGCTCGTAGGCGAGGGGACGCGGGAGGACCGGCGCCGGAGCCAGCCGCCGGAGCGCCAACCCCACGACGACAGCCGCAAGATAGATCAAGGGCGGTGGAGCGACGACACCCGCGGTATCTGGCTTCCCCATGTGCCCCCACGGTGACCCGCAGATTGGTGCTGCCCTCAGCATAGCCGCCTGTGCTCGATGGGGCAATTCCGAACGATGTCCCGGGCGTCGGTACCGCGTCGCGGAGCGCCGACGAAGGGGTGACCGGGTGCATGCCGCAGGCGGTGGTGCAGCGTTCCGCCGCGATGGAGGAGACGAAGGGGCCCGATCGGGAACTTCGACCTCGCGATTCTGCAGCACCGTGGTGGTTGAGATCCGGGAGGGATGAGCATGTCGAGTTCTGGCACCCGGCCGCGCGCCCTGGTCACCGGAGCATCGGCCGGCATCGGAGAGGCGTACGCCGGGCGATTAGCGCGCGAGGGGTACGATCTGGTCCTGGTCGCGCGGCGGCGCGAGCGGCTGGAGCAGTTGGCCGAGCGGTTGCACAGGGAGGCGCACGCGCACGCCGAGGTGCTCGCGGCCGACCTCGCCGACGCGGGCGCGCTCGCCCGCGTCGAAGCGCGGGTTGCCGGCGACGAGTCTCTCGCTCTGTTGGTGAACAACGCCGGCTTCGGCGGGTACCGCCCGTTCGCGCAGGTCGAGCCGGAGGTCATCGACGGCCTGATCAACGTCCATATCCGCGCCGTCGCCCGCCTCACCCGCGCGGCGCTCCCCGGCCTGATCCGTCGCGGCACAGGTGGCGTCATCAACATCGCCTCCCTGCTTGCGTTCAGCGGCTCGATGCCGCCGAGGCCGCTGCCTCACCGCGCCACCTACGCCGGGGCGAAGGCGTTCATCGTGACGTTCACGCAGGCGCTCGGGGGCGAGATCGCCGGCACCGGCGTCCGCGTGCAGGTGTGCCTCCCCGGCGTTGTGGCGACGGAGTTCCACACAGTGCAGGGCATGGACTTCAGCCAGCGGCCGCGGATGACGGCGGACGACGTGGCCGCCGCGTCGCTCGCCGCGTTCGCGCGGGGCGAGGTCACGTGCATCCCCGGGCTTGATGATGCGTCGCTGCTCGACCGGCTGGCGGAGTTGCAGGGCGCGATCTTCGGAAGCGCCAACAAGCCGACGCTCGCCACGCGGTATCAGCCAGGCACGGCCTGAGGCATCGTCCCGACCGCGCCGGGGTTGCGCAGACGTGCGGGCGCCCCGTGCGGCGTGGGGATCCTACTAGGAGATCGGGCGCCGGTCCCGGAAAAAGCCGCCCGTCGGGCCGTCCGGCGGAAGCGTGGCGAGCCAGATCGGCGTGTCGGCACCCTGCTCGGGAGCACGCGGCGCGCAGGGGCCTCCCATCGTGGTCCGCACCCAGCCTGGGCACGCGGCGTTGACGAGGATGCCCGTCCCGCTTAGGTCGGATGCGAGCTTGACCGTCAGCATGTTGAGCGCCGCCTTCGAGACGCTGTAGGCCGGGGCGTCCGGGTCGGGATCCACGAAGCTCCCCGCGCCGCTCGAGACGTTCACGATCCGTCCGTAGCGCCCGCGCCGCATCAGCGGCACGAACGCCACGCACATGCGCCACGCTCCGAGCAGATTGACGTCGAGCGCCGCCCGCGCGATCGCCAAGTCCGCCTCGCCCGCGCGCTGGCCCAGGTCGTAGTAGGCGCCGGCGTTGTTGACGAGGGCGTCCAGGCGCCCATGCTGCGACTCGATGTCGTCCCGCAGCGCCGCCACCGACCGGTCGTCCGTGACGTCGAGCTGGTGCGGGATCAACCGCAGCTCCGTGGCGCGCGTGTTTGCGACGACCGTGGCGGCCGCATCCGGGTCGCGCGCCGTGACGTAGACGGTGAGACCCAGGCCGGCGAGCCCGCGCGCGATCGCCCAGCCGATCCCCCGGTTGGCACCGGTAACGACCGCGACCCGATCGCCGGCGGGCACGGCCGCGCCAGTCTTCCCTCGGGCGGGACCGATTGTCGGAGCAGCCATCGGCGGCCTTTAGCGCAACTTGCCCCGTCCCAGCAGCGGCCAGACGATCTCGACCCGGCCGTCCCGCACGCCGTACAGCTCGTCGTGGAGGCACACGGTGGTGTCGGAGTAGCCGACCACGAACTCGAGCTTGTCCCCGACCCGCAGCGACGCGTCGGGCTCGCTGAGCTCCAGCTTGGCGTGCTCGGCCGACAGCGCCACGGACGTCACGTGCGCGAGCCCGATCGGCTCGGGCGGCGCCGCGTCGCTGCTCATCGTCTTCTTGCCGGCGTCGCAGATGACCCGGGTCGGCGTCGGCCGGCTCGTGACGGTCGCGAGTACCGTGAGCGCGTACTCGTGATCGACGCCCATCCGGGTGCGGTACAGCACGTCGCCGAAGATGCCGCCGCCGGCCTGGATCTCGGTGATCCCAGGCACCCGAGCCGTGATCATGTAGGTGCCGGTGCCCCCGCAGCTGACGATATCCACCGGAAGGTCCGCCCGCCGGCAGCGCTCGGCGCTGTCGGCGAGCAGGCCCACCGCCTGCTCGATCGCGCGCCGCTTCTCGGCGGGGTCGGTGATTCGGATCGCGTGAGCCTCCCATCCCATCACGCCTGCGAAGCGCAGCCCCTCGCAGCCGTGGATCGTCCGGGCGAGACGGACGACCGGGTCGCCCGGCTCCACGCCGGCGCGGTTCATGCCGGTGTTGACCTCGATCAGCACGCGCAGGCGCACGCCCTTCTCGCGTGATGCGGCGTCCAGCGCGCGGACGTTGACCTCGCTGTCTACGGCCACGATCACGTCGGCGTGCGGGAGCAGGTTGACGAGCCGCGCGATCTTCTGGTCGCCGACGACCTGGTTCGCGATGAGGATGTCGCGGATCCCGCCCGCGGCCATCACCTCGGCCTCGCCGAGCTTCGCACAGGTGACCCCGTGGGCGCCGGCGCGCAGCAGCATGTGCGCGATCGCCGGCGTCTTGATCGCCTTCGTGTGCGGTCGCCACCCGACCCCGGCGTCGCGCATGTAGCGGGCCATCCGGTCCAGGTTCCGCTGCATCGTGGGCAAGTCCACGAGCAGGGCGGGGGTGTCGAGGTCCGTCTTGGGGCGTCCGATCGCCCATGTCTGGAGTGTCATCGACCGCTCCTGTGGTGCGGTTGGCTCGCGGCGGCGGCTACGGGACGGTCTCCCGCGGCTCGACGCCCGCCCGGTGCGGATGCCGGTAGCGGAACGTGTCCATCTTGATCAGCTGCCGGTAGCTGCCGAAGCGTGTCGGGTCGGCCGCCGCCAGGTCGAGCGGGTCGGGCGCCTCGTCGTCGGCCGCGTCGAACAGCCGGTGGATCTTGTACGTGGTCAGGCGCTCCGCGGGGACTCGGCCGGCCTCGCGGACGAGCCGGCGCATCTCGCGCGGCGAGATCAGCTGGCCGTACCCGGCGCCGGCCGCGGTGGAGATGCTCTCGTTGATAAGCGTGCCGCCGAGGTCGTTTGCCCCGGCGCCGAGCAGCAACTGCGCCACGCGGGGCCCTTCCTTGACCCAGGACACCTGCAGGTTCGGGATCGCGCGGTTGAGGACGATCCGGGCGACCGCGTGCACGCGGAACACCTCGACACCGGTCGGTCCCGGGCGCAGCCCCCGGACGAGGCCGCGTTTCCACATCGGCGCCTCCGTGTGGACGAAGCTGAGCGGCACGAACTCCGTGAAGCCGCCGGACGAGCGCTGCAGGTCGCGCAGCAGCACGAGGTGCCGGGCCTGATCGCCTGCCGTCTCAACATGGCCGAACATCATCGTGGACGTCGTCGGAATGCCGAGCTCGTGCGCGGTGCGGATCACCTCGATCCACTGCGCCGTGCGGATCCGCCCGGGCGCGATGCGGTTGCGCACCTCGTCGTCCAGGATCTCCGCCGCCGTGCCCGGCAGGCTCCCCACGCCCGCGTCGCGCAGCGCAACGAGGTACTCGCGGATCGACCGGCCGGAGCGCACGGAGCCGTACAGCACCTCTTCAGGCGAGAAGCCGTGGATGTGCATCTCCGGCAGCGCGGCCTTGATCCGCCGCGCGAGGTCGATGTAGAGGTCGCCGTCCATCTTCGGGGCCAGCCCGGCCTGGACGCACACCTCGGTCGCCCCGAGTTCCCACGCCTCGCGCGCGCGCCGCAGGATCTCTTCCTCGGGGAGGAAGTAGCCTTCCTCCTCCCGGTAGTCCCGGCTGAACGCGCAGAAGCCGCAGCCCTTGATGCAGACGTTCGTGAAGTTGATGTTGCGGTTGACGACGTAGGTGACGACCTCGCCGACGGTCTGACGGCGCAGATGGTCGGCCGCGGCGATCGTCGCCGTGAGATCCGCTCCGGTTGCCGCGAGCAGCCGTTCGGCCTCCTCGGCGGTCACGTCGCCGCCGGACAGCGCGCGGTCGAGCGTGCGCGCGACCTCCGTGGACACGCTGGCGAGCATGCGGTGGAGCGGGTACTCGGGTTCAGGACGCGGTGACGCCATGGCGGGCGAGGCCCCCTTTCACATACCCTTCCTCGTCGGCCGCCTTGCAGAGGCCGGCGCGGAGGGGGGCTGGGACATACTCGGAGCGCTGCAACAGGTACTCGGGGTAGACCGGCAGGCGCGGGCGCAGGGTCAGTCCGGCCTCGGCGGTGCGCGCCGCGAGGGCGGCGATCTCGGGCCACCGGGCCTCCGGGTTGACGAAGTCGATCGTGAGCGGCGAGATCCCGCCCCAGTCGTTGATCCCCGCGGACAGGTACACGTGGTAGGCGTCCGCGGTGAGATTCGGCGGCACCTGGATGTTCATGTCGGGGCCCAGCACCAGCCGCGCGACCGCCGCTGTGCGGACGACGTCGTCCACGTCGGGCTCCGGCGCCCCGGACATCGGTGTCGCGGGCTTCGCGCGGAAGTTCTGCACGATCACTTCCTGCACGTGGCCCCACCGCGCGTGGGCGTCGCGGATCGCGAGCAGCGTGTCCGCGCGCTCCTCCCGTGTCTCGCCGATCCCGAGCAGCAGGCCCGTGGTGAAGGCCACGCGCAGCCGGCCGGCCGTCTCGAGCGTGTGGAGGCGTGCCCGCGGATGCTTGCTCGGCGCGTGCTCGTGCGGCCCGCCCGGGCCGCACAGCCGCTCGCTCGTGTTCTCGAGCATGAGGCCCATCGACGCGCTCACGTCGCGCAGCCCCGTCATCTCGGATTCGGACAGGGTCCCGGGATTCACATGCGGCCACAGTGTCGTCTCGGCGAGCACCAGCGCGGCCATCTCCCTGAGGTAGGCGAGCGTGCTCCGGTATCCGCGGCGGCGGAGCCACGCGCGGGCCTCCGGGAACCGCTGCTCGGGGCGTTCCCCAAGCGTGAACAGCGCCTCCGTACATCCGAGCCGCTGCCCCCGCCGTGCGACGTCGAGCACCTGCTCCGCCGTCATGTAGAGCGCGGGGTCGGAGGCCGGTGTGGTGCGGAACGTACAGTACCCGCACGCGTCGCGGCACAGGCGCGTCAGCGGAATGAAGACTTTGGGAGAGAAGCTGACCGTCGTGCCCTTGCCGCGGCCGCGGAGGCGTCTCGCCGCCTCGCAGATCGCGCCGACGTCCGCGGGCTCAGCCGAGAGCAGGCGGACCGCGTCGTCGCGGCCGAGCGCCGCCCCGTCGGCGACGCGGTCGAGTGCCGCCGCGATCTCCCGCGAACGGACCCGACCGGGCGCGTCACCCGCGGGCAGTGGTCCGGAGGGTGCGGTTGTGCGGAAGGTCATGAGGGAGAATCCGGGGCCCGGACAGGCCTCAGCGTGCGCGCCTGGCGGCCCGGCGGAGCGAGCTCAACAGCACCGCTCCCACCGCCAGCGGCATGATCCACCACGCCGGGACGGCGCGGTGGGCCAAGAAAAAGGTCACGGCGAGGGCCACGATCACGCCGGCCGCGACGGTCCAGTCGTCCCCGACGATGAACTCGTACCAGAAGCGGAAGAACCCGATCACCGCGGCCGCCATGTCACTGTCCCCCGGTTCCTATCGAGGGCGTCGCCGCCATCCGCTGCCGCTGCTGCCGCAGGAGCGACGCGAACGCCAGCGACACCACGATCAGAAACGCCAGGATGGCCGGGATCGCTCCGTCCCCGCCGGGCCAGGTCACGCCGGCGCCCTCGGCGCTCCAGAAGGTCCCGAACGTGGTGAGCATGAGGCCGACCGCGAACTTCATCGCGTTTTCGGGGACGGTGCTGAGCGGCCGGTGGACCAGCACGCCGGTGCCCGCGACGAGAACCACCGCGACGGCCGCCCCGAGGACCGCGAGCGGAAGATTGCCTTCGGTGCTCCCGAACGTCACGACGATGAATGCCACTTCCAGTCCTTCCAAGAGTACGCCCTTGAACGACAGCGTGAATCCATACCAGTCGAGCCCGGCGCGGATTTCGGTCCCTGCGGCCCGGGCCGCCTCCGTCTCTCGCCGGAACGCCGCGTCCTCATCGTGCAGCGGCACGTAGCCGGCGGCCCTGAGCACGGCCTTGCGCAGCCACTGCAGGCCAAACACCAGCAGCAGGATTCCCACGACGAGCCGGAGGGCGTCGATCGGGATGTACGTCAGCGCGGGCCCGAACACCGCGACGACGGCGGCCAGCACGACCACCCCGGCCGCAACACCGACGAGCGCCGGGCGCCAGCCGCGCGTCACGCCGACCGCGAGCACGATCGTCAACGCCTCCACCATCTCGACCGCGGAGGCGAGGAAGGTGGAGAGGACGAGCAGGATGTTGTGCATCATCACCAGCGCATCACCTCGAATACACAGGCACCGGTCGCGCGGCCGCGCGCGGGACCGGGACCCGCCTCCGCTGGGTACTTACGTTCGGCGGTGGTGCGGGAAGTCCCGTTTGACCGGTCGGCCATTCCCCGTTGCGGGTCATGAGTTCACGAAGGCGCGGACGCTATCACCCATGGTGGCCCGCTCAGCATCTCCGCTCCCCCAGGGGGATGCAGGCGTCGATCTCGATACAGGAATCGCGGTGAACGACAATTCAGCTCCGAGCCGGAGGGGGAGACGCCTTCGCGCTTCTAATGGAGAGTTCTTTCTTCCTTCGCCCCTTCCTCGCGGCGAATCACCACTCGTGTAGTATCCAAGAGGTTGCCGGTTGTTCGGCGTAGTTAGACGGGGGGCCGAACGTCACGTTGGATGCCCCGGCCCCCCATCGTGCGGGCTCTCGCACGAATTGAGTGTGACGTGCTTGTCTAGAAACCGCCGAGAATGTCGAGAATGCAGTCGCCCTCGTCGACCTTGTCGTTCCCGCCAGCTCCGCGACCCTTCGCCCCAGTGTGACAGTTACTGTTCAAGTCGCCGTTCAGGTCGTCCGCACTTGCGATCCCAGTGCCGCCGACGAAAGTCCCACCGTACGGCAGGGTGAATCCTGGCAGCACTGTTATGACCATCGCGCTCAAGAACCCCACCAGAAGCGTCCGCCGCATCCCATCCCCCCAAGGTTCCCAGTCTGTGCACCTCTCGTCGCCGTCACGCGACTCTACTTGGTGCACTTGCTGAATGCCCCAAAAAAGGCCGGGAACCCCACCTGGAGGGTCCGAGCTAGCCGAACGCGTCTTGACGGATTCTTTTGGAGGACCCGCGGATCGAACGGATTCGATGCAGCCCTTCGCGCCGTTTGCGGTCCGGGGCACGCGCGACTCGGGAATAATCTGAGCAGACATCCCAACTGCGAGGTCCGTCATGGCAATGTACCGCTGCCCGACGTGTGGTCACGAAGCCGAAGTGGCCCCAAAGTACGGGACGGAGATCGTGTCCGTCTACTGCGGCCGGCATACGACACACGCACGAGACCAGATGGATCCGGTCCGCATGGAGATCGTATCTGTCCAACCCTCGTCCAGGACCCGAGAGCTTGTCACTGTCGCGTAGGCGTTCTCCTGTGGAACTCCTAGCGTTGAGTCGCATCTCGGCAAGTCTGCGTCTAACATAGAGCGAGCCCGCTCTGTTCCGGCTGGCCCAGCGACTCCAGCAAGTCAGGCCCGTTGTTCGCCGGTGTATTCACGTTGCGGTTCACGGGCCACATTCGGAGAATGCCCTCGCATGCGGGGCGCAGGACGGCTTTGGGATCGCCCTCCACTTCGCCCAGCCAGACAGGCCATTCTGCTTCGTCGAGGATGACGGGCATGCGGTTGTGAATCCGGGCCATGTCTCCGTTGGCTTCTGTCGTCACGATCGCAAACGTGCGTCGATCCGTGTCGCTCTCAGGATCGTGCCACGTTTCCCACAGTCCTGCGAGGGCCATCGGGTTCCCGTCCGCGCGAGCAATAGCATACGGCTGTTTCTGCTTCTGGCCGGGCAGTGATTTCCATTCGTAGAAGTTGTCGGCAGGGATGAGGCATCGCCGTTTGGCAAAGGCGTCCCGAAATAGCCCCGAAGTGGAGACGGTCTCTCCCCGGGCGTTGATCGGGCGCCGCGTGTGCATGGGGTCTGTTGCCCACCGAGGCAAGAAGCCCCATTGGAGCAGCTCCAGACGGCGGTGCCCCGTCTCGGGGGTGCGCAGAATCACCATCGTGGGTTGGCTGGGTGCAAGGTTCCAGCTGGGTTCGATCCGCGGGTCCGGGTCATACCCGGCCCGGAAGAACTGCGCGACAAGCCCAGGAATCAAATAGATGCCGAGCCGGCCGCACACTTACGAAATCCGAGTCAGCACACGGTCCTGAAACCGAATCGACGGATGGACGCCGGCTTCTGCGATTGGCCGGAACCACTGTTCGAACTCAAGCCGCGGATCAACGACGGAGGATTCCTCAAACAGCGTCGTCACGCCCAGATCGTCGAAGGCCGCTTCCCATGCGGGTCCGAAGTCTGGCTCTATCCCGCGCTCTTCCAGGGTGGCCTGCGCGAAGTCAAGCAGCGCCCGAAATGCGAGCTGCTCTGCCACACAGGCCGGTCGGTAGGCCTCCCCACTCCATAGCTTCGCGCTCACGGTGAGGAGACACGTGAGGAACTGCCGCGCAAAGGCTTCGTCGTACAACTCTAGGTAGCGTGTTGGGAGGTACTCGGCCATCCACGTCTCTTCGATCGGCACGCCCTTGCTCAAGTCGTTCACCGCATCGAAGAAGAACCGGAAGAGCAACACCGTGGCGTCTTGGACGGCGGTCAGGTGCGAGTTTGACAGTGTTGAGGTTTGCAGAGCCTTCTCGCTCAGCGCCACGGTACCACCTCCAGCGGCCTCTATGCTGGAAGTATTGCATACCGAACCTGTGTTCGCAACTAGAGTTCGCTCGAAGGTGGTCTCTTGGAGAGACACCGGCAACCCAAGAGAACCTGATGGTCGTTGGCAGCAACGAGATGGGTATGTACAAGACGCGGTGCACCACGGGAAAGACGAGAAGAGCGGCAGCCCCTCAGCGCCGCTTTTCTCGTTTTCTAGTGACTGCACTGTTGCGAGTCTCGAACGCAGAGGACGACAGGGGGGACAATCATCGGACGAGCCACAGAAAGGCAGCGCATACATCCTTGCCAGCTCGTGTTCAGTGTGCCGCTCCTGCCGAACGCGGCTGGTTCAAAGCTCGGATGGGCAGTACCAAATGAAGTGTGGCGGAGCGGTTCCGGGCCGTCTCTCGCAACTATCGCCGCTGGCGCAGTTGGTGCTTGGCGCGGAGAGGCTCACACGGTTCCCTGAGCACGGTCGTAGAAGCACACCCCGATTGTCGATGAGCTAGGCAGGTTTGCCCAACTCAGCGCGGGGTGTCGTCCCATTCAGAACCCGGCGAGATGTCACGATGTTGGCCATCGCGTGCACGTGCCCGTTGCCGAACGCGCTAGCCTCCGTGAGTGTCGCAAACCCGGCCTTCAGGATTGGGCGGCTGCCATCCGTTCCGTGCCGGACCACCCGATACCCCGCGTCCGCCGACCGCTCGACGAACACTAGATACGGTCGCTGCGGCCACTGTGGATATACCCACCCGCAATCGTACTCGTGCCCGGGCATCAACGGAACCGGTTCAGAATCGGAATGCCGCATCTGACCCCTCCCATGTGCGCCTTGTGGCGGTTGTCGAGGGGCACCGGTTCGACGAGAGTGTCGAAGGAACAGGCTGCAGCGCATCGCAGAGGAGGTGCCCCCCGTCTCCTAAATACCCAGGGGCTTGGCGCCAGCGGACATTCCTTTACGGATCTGTCGGCGGAGATACGGATGTGACGCGGCGACCCGGCGGGCGTGCTCGAGCGTGACACCTGACCACGGTCGTGCAAGGGTTTCAGGTTCTGGTTCCGCCCCAATCCGCGCGCCCTGGACGGGATCACGTACCTGATGATCGTCGCCCGTGTCCTCGGACTGTCGTGGACGATGAGCGCCATGCGACTCTACCGGCCCATTGTGCGAGCTGCCCGCCAGCGTCTTTCTGCGGCGTGAGTCGCCACAGAACGGCTGAGACCGTCGCACCGCCAGCCCGTCCTGAGCGGGCCGCGGCGAATTAAATTCTGCGCACGGAAGCGGCGCGGACAAGCCCGAGCTGCCGCTCGACGAGGTTGGTGTAGAGCCCACCTCGCGCCAGCAGGCTCGCGTGCGTTCCCGTGTCCACGAGGCGCCCGCCATCGAGCACGGCGATCAGGTCGGCCGCGCGGATCGTTGACAGCCGGTGAGCGATCACGATCGTCGTGCGATCGTGCATCAGGTCATCGAGCGCGCATCGCACTAGCGCTTCGTTGACCGCGTCGAGATGCGAGGTTGCCTCGTCCAGGATCAGCACGGGCGCGTTCTTGAGAAACGCGCGGGCGATCGCCACGCGCTGGCGCTGGCCGCCCGAGAGTTGCACGCCGCGCTCGCCGACCCGAGTGTCCAACCCGTCCGGGAGGCTTTCGACCATCTCGGCCAGCGCGGCGCGGTCGATCGCGAGGCGAAGCTCGCGGTCATCGGCGTCCGGCTTGGCCAGCAGCACGTTCGCGCGCAGCGTGTTGTTGAACAAGTACGTGTCCTGGGCGACGAGCGCGATGCGGCCCCGTAGCTGGTCGAGCGCGTAGGCGCGCACGTCGCGGCCGTCGAGCGTGATCGTGCCGTCTGACGGATCCCAGAACCGCAGGAGCAGGTTCGCGGCCGTGGTCTTGCCGGCCCCCGAGGGGCCGACCACCGCCACAGTGGCGCCTGGCCGGATGTCCAGGCTGAACGACGAGAGCGCCGCGCGGCGCGTCCCCGGGTACGTGAAGGTCACACCGTTGAACGCGATCGCGGATCCGCCGCGTGCCGGCGGTGGCGGATTCTCCGGGCCGTCGGTCACCGTTACGGGTTCGCGGTTGACCGTGTACAGCCGACGGGTCGACGCGAAGGTGTCGGCCAGTTGCCGGCCGACATTTGCGATCTCCGATACTGGGAGGAACGCCGCGACCGCGAGCAGCGTCAGGAGCGGCAACACCGTGGGATCCAGGCGTCGGTGCGCCGCGAGCAGCGCCCCGGCCCCGGCGACCGCCAGCCCGCCCAGGCCCATACCCACTTCGAGTTGCGCCGTCTGGAACGCGAGATCCTTGAAGAACTCCAGGCGCGTCGCCTGGTACGCGCGGACGACGTCCATGAACTCAGCGCGGCGCCGATCGAGCGCCTGGAAGGCCACGAGCTCCGAGAGCCCTTGAATCGTGTCCCCGACGTGGGCGGTGAGCAATCCCAGACTTTCCCTAACGCGCGCCCCGATCTGGTCGATGCGCCGCCGGAAGAACAGCGGCGCGATCCCAACGTACGCAAGGAACGGCAGCAAGGCCAAGCCCACCGGCCATGCGACGACGGCGAGCGCGATGAGCACAGTGGCGGGCGTGAACACCGCCACGGCCGCGGGCGTGACGGTGTGCGCATAGAAGTACTCGATCGTCTCGACATCCTGCGTCGCGAGCGCGACCAGGTCTCCCGACCGCCGTCGGAGCAGATACGCCGGGGCCAAGGCATCCAGTTTCGCGAACAGCGCGATGCGCATCTCGGCCAGCAGATCGTACGCCACCACATGAGCGAGGTAGGCTTCGACCCACTGCAGGATCCCGGCCAGCGGCGTGGTGATCGCAAGCAGCACGAGGAACGCGCCGTACGGCGCGCCGTGCCGCACGGCGGCGACGATGAGGGCGCTCACGATCGCGACACCGGTGAAGGCGGCGACACGACCGATGCCCGACAGCATCGTCAGTGCGAGCTGCCCGCGCAGCGGCAGGACAAACTGCAACAGCGTGGCAACGGTCTTCCCTAGGCCGAGTGGGAAAGCCCGTACGATCGCATCCTCGGGGTCCGCGGCGAGGTCAACATCGCCGAGCAGATCGGGGCCGCCGCGAGAGACCCGCGGACGTTCGGAGCGGGAGTCTGCCACAAGGACTCCGTCGTCAGCTTGCGTGCCCATCAACCGGCGGTAAGCCCCATCCCGTCGCATCAGTTCGTCGTGACGTCCGCTCTCGACGATGCGACCTTGGTCGAGAACGAGGATGCGGTCGGCGTCGATTACGCTCGACAGGCGATGGGCAAGGATGAGCGTCGTGCGTCCGACCATCAGGCGGTCGAGCGCTTGCTGGATCGCGGCTTCGCTCTCTGAGTCGACCGAAGACGTCGCTTCGTCGAGAATCAGGATCGGCGCGTCGCGCAGCAGCGCCCGCGCGATCGCGAGACGTTGACGCTGCCCGCCTGAGAGCTTGGCGCCGCGCTCGCCGATCACGGTAGCGTATCCTTGCGGGAGGGTCTGGATGAACCCATCCGCGTTTGCGGCGCGCGCCGCCGCGACGAGTTCCTCCGTCGTGGCGTCCGGGCTCCCGAGCCGCAGGTTCTCCTCGACCGTACCGTGGAACAGGTGGGTATCCTGCTGGACCACGGCGATCTGGGAACGCGCCTGTTCCGGGTCGATCGTGCGGTAATCTCGTCCCCCGATGCGCACGGTGCCTTCCTGAGGATCGTACAGTCGCAACAGCAGGCGTGTGATCGATGACTTGCCGGCACCGCTCGGTCCCACGATGCCGACACGTTCCCCGGCGCCGACTGTAAACGACAAGCCGCCGTGGGCATCGCCGCGCCGGCCGGGGTAGGCGAACCGGACACGTTCGAATTCGAGCGTGGGTGGGAGTGTCACCGGCGCGGCCCCGCGGCCGCTGGGCGTTGTCGCTGCGGTGTCCAGCAGGGCGGTGATCCCGATCGCCGCGGCCTGTCCGACGAGTCCTTGGTGCAGCACGGTCCGGAGGTCGCGGAGCGGACGGAAAATCTCGGTGCCGGCCATGAGAATGATCAGCAGGGCCTGGAGGCTCATGAGTCCGTGTGACACCCGGTACGCGCCGAGCGTCAGCCCTGCGGCGGCGCCGCTTGCGACAACGAGGTCGGTGATCCCGCGGCTCGACAGGCTGGTGGCGAGCACGCGGATCGTATCGCGCGACAGGGCGCGTGCCTTGTCCGCGAGCATCCGACCGTACGCAGTACTCTGCCCAAACGCTTTGAGCGTCGCCAGCCCCTGGATGGCATCGAGGAATTCTTCGCTGAACGTCTTCAGTGACGCCGAGCGGCGCAGGCTTGCGTGCCGATTGCCCCCGTGGACCGCCGGCACCACGAGCCCGAGGAGCGCGAAGACAAGCATCACCGCGGCGACCGGCACGTCCCACCAGGCAATGAAGGCAAAGATCGCAATTGGGGTCAGCGCGGTGACGCATAGTTGCGGAAGGTACTGGCCGAAGAAGGGTTGGAGTTGTTCGACGCCGTCCACGATCGACAGCATTACACCACCCGTCCGCTCCCCGGCGAACCAAGCGGGGCCGAGCTCGACCACCTTGTCGTAGAGGCGCGCGCGGAGTTGGGTCTGGATACACGATGAGGTCTGATGCGCGATCATAGCCCGCACGTATTCGAGCGCGCCTCGCAGGAAAACGGCCCCGGCCACGGTGGCGGCCGGAATGACGAGCCCTCCGGCTTGCGCGCCGCGGAACACGACGGTCAACAGCCAGCCGAGCGCGGCGAAGCGGGCAATTCCGACGAACGAGGAGAGGAGTCCAACCGCGATCGCGGCCGCGATCCGGAGCCTCGCGCCGCGCATCAACGCCCAAAGCTGTTTGTCGAAATACATCCGCACTCCTGTCGCGACGGCCCCACATCCCTGCGTTCCGCGCCACGGACGGCTTCGGCGCGCGCGTCCGCACCGGGATCAAGCGCGCGGAGGTCCACCGTCACCGGCTGTTGATGAGGCAAGTGCCGTCGGGCTGGGCAAGGCAGGAACGATCATCATCATGTTAACATGATACACGCCGTGCCACGGGCCAGTTCGAGCGCGACGAGCAGGGGATGCGCTTCGACCACGGTCCGACGGTGCCGCTGCCAGACTGTCTCGCACCACCAAGCGTGCGGGGCCGAGGTCACGGACGTTTCTCGCGGTGGTGGCCCGTTGCGTGCACGACTCCACGACGCCATAGACGCAGCGGCCACATTTCTCACGTACGTCGGAGTCACCGGATCATCTGCCAACGGTACAGCCGCATCGATATCCACTCGACCGTTCGAGTGTACTACGATCCGCGCCACGACCGCGTGAATCGCGTCGAACCGCTCCGACTCCTCGAGCACGACCGCGGCGGACCGGAGAGCTCGGCAGACGTGCTCCCACACGAAACCAAACCGCACAGAACCGTCTTGTGAACGCGGTAGGGCGCCGTGCTCGTAGATCGTTCCGGCTGCGACGACCCCTAAACGATAAACAGATCCCGCGGGAAGTCTGTGATCACCTCGCACCCGGTGTCTGTGACGAGTACCGTTTCGCCGATGATGATCGTGTAGCGGGCGAGGTCGTAGATTCCCGGCACCAAGTGGAACGTCATCCCGGGTCGGAGGGGGCGCTCGTCGCCGTCCCAAATCGACATGATCTGCCCTTCACCCCAGTCGGGCGCGTAGTTGATCCCCACGGAGTAGCCGGTGCGGTGTCCGAGCATGTGCCCCATCCCGTGCTTGCGGAACACTGATTTGCTCGCATCGTGCACTTCTCCTGAGGTTGCCCCCGGCTTGATCGCCTCGATCACGTGCTCAAGAGCCTCCCGCACGGCCCGCCCTCGCCGTGCCACCTCATCGGCGGGCTTGCCCACGACGCCGCTGCGGAACAGCGCCGCACAGTAGCGCTTGACCACCCCTGGCAGCTCGTAGTTGAGCACATCCCCCGCCAGGTAGGTTCGCCCCGCCCAGGTGCTGTGGCAGAGGCTAGTCCGGGGCCCGCTCGTGATGAACGGCGGCAGCCCGGCGTACTCGCTGCCCGCCCGAATGAGTTCCGCCGACATCGCCGCCGCGACCTCGTTCTCGGTCGTCCCCGCCCGCGACGCCCCGATCGCCGCCCGCATCGCCCGCGCCGCGGCCCGCGCCGCCGCCCGGATGTGGTTCAGTTCCTCGGCCGACTTGGTCACCCGCTGCTCCTCCACCACTCGCGAGGCGTCGGCGAGCTGCCCTCCCGCGCTTTCGACGCCCCGCTGAAGCTGGTGATACCGCTTGGGACTGATAAACCAGCTATCCGCTTCGGCCCCGACCGTCTTGCCGGCGACCCCCAGCTCGTGCAACAGCCCCAGCGTGGCCTCGACCGGGTCTTGCCGGTCCTCGTACCCTACGGTCTGTCGCGACCAGCTCCGTCCCAGCGTGTTCGTCGTTTCGATCCGGCGCAGCACGTTGACGGGACGCCGGTTCGGCGTCAACACCGACGCCTGATAGAAGTAGTAGCCCGGGCTATCGTGCCCCGTCAGATAGTAGATGTTCTCCGGCGTAAAGCTGATGAACGCCGCCAGATCGCGGGCCGCCATCTCCCGCCGGGTGTTGTCGAGGCGGCGTTGGAACTCCGCATCGCTGAACGGGAGCGCGTCGACCAGCGGGCCGGAGCCTTCCTGAACCTGTACTCTTGGGATCGTCATCGCATGCCTCCCGGCGTTGCGCTGTTCTGACGATGTCGGCTGTCGCTGACGGTCGCCCCGGCGGCGGGCCGCCGAACGGGTGCGGTCGCTCAGCCCAGGAACAGGCGGTCCGGATCCAGCCGCCGGAGGAACTCGAGTTCGTGGTCGGTGGGCGGGGAGAGCCTCTCCGGTTCGGCGGGCACCTCGATCTCGAACCCAGTGTTGTCGCGGACCTGCCGGACGTCGGCCTGGGGTTGCAGCGCGTCGAGGTGCATGCGCCGAGTCCGGGGATGGAAGCTCATCATCGCCAAGTTCGTGACGACCCTGCTCGGCCCCCCGAAGAGCAGGCCGGCGCCGGTTCGCGCTGTTCCCCCGGCGAGGTAGCCCGGGCTGGTGACGAAGTCCAGGCGTTCCACGAATCGGCGGCGCTCGTGCGTCGTGACGATGAAGACCTCCCGGCAGTGGGAGATGATGTCGCAGGCGCCTCCACTGCCGGGCAGGCGCACCCGTGGGCGGTCGACGGGGCCGATCACCGACGTGTTGATGTTGCCGTGCGCGTCGATCTGCGCGCCGCCGAGGAAGCCGTAGTCGAAGAAGCCGCGCTGCGCGTACAGAAAGGTCTGCGTGATCGGAGGGAGCATCATCGCGCGACACCCGGCGCGCATCTCGTTCGTCGAGATCGGAAGTTTTCCGGGCTGCGCCTCCAGGCCGATCACCCCGCCCTCTACGACGATGGTCAGGTGCGGCGCGTGCGTGGTGCGCGCCAGCGCCGACGCGAGGAGCGGGGTCCCCACGCCCGCGAACACGATCTTGTGGTCGGCGAGGAGGCGGCTCGCCGTCACGGCGAGGAGCTCGGACGCCGTGTACGACGTCATCCGCCCGTCAGCTCGCGGGCGGCCTCTCGCTGGCGGAGAAGCCGGTCCGTGCCGAACCGCCCGAGGTAGTCGTCGAAGGTCTCTTCTCCGTAGACGTAGTCCTCGAGATACGCGCGGGCGGCCGGAACGCCCTCCGCCCCGGTGCGGCGCGCGTAGGCGCCGATGTGGTCGATGTCGGCCTCGTAGAGGCCGTAACACTCGTGCGGGTACGCGCCGTACGGCACCTCGACGACCGCGTCCACCGCGAAGAAGGGGATCGCCGTGCGGTCGGCGCGGCGCCGGATCTCCTCGGTGTCCACGATCTCCTCGGCGCTGATGATGACCGTGGAGGCCGCGAGCCCGATGTCGGCGTCCATGTGCGGATACCCGTCGATCTGCGCGTTGCCGAAGCGGTCCGCCCGGTGGACGTGCATGACCGCGACGTCCGGAAACAGCGCGGGGACCAGGCACAACCGCTCGCCGGTGAACGGGCACGCCATCGTCTTGGCCGTCGTGGTCGTTTGCAGGTCCGAGCCGAGCATCGACAGCGTGGGCAAGAACGGCATCCCCATCGCCGCCGCGCGATACCGGAGTCCCATCGCCAGGTGGCTCCACTCCTCGAGGCGGGCCTGCCCGCTTTCGACGAGCTCCCGCACCACGCGCGAGAGCCCCCACGGGAGGCCGATGCCGATCCAGCTGGTGACGAGCTCGCGCGTCGCCCCGGCCACCAGGAACAGCTCGCTCTCGTAGCACATCAGGTTGCGCGAGAGCGTGAGGCCGGTGCGGCGCAAGCGCAGGATCTCCCTGAGCAGCGCCATCGGCGTGCGCGAGTACAGGCACCCGCCGATCGCCAGATGATCGCCGTTCCGCACGAGCGACGCGGCCTGCGCGAGCGACATCCGCTTGTCGCGCAGCGCCCGGTCTTTCGTCTCCACGCGGCGCCGCGCTTCCACGAAGGTCAGGCCGGTCACGGCGCGACCCCCGCGGTCATGCCGCGCAGGCGGGGGATCACGTCTCGGGCGATGATCTCGAGCTGGTCCGTGCGGTACTCGAAGGGCACCAGCACGATGTGTTCCACGCCGGCTTCGATGTGACGCGCCAGCTGCTCGGCGCACTGTGCCGGCGTCCCGCGAATGGCGCTGTCCGGGGAGGATTCGCTCCACGGCGCCACGTCGAAGTACCGGGCGATGAAGTCGCGGCTGCCGCGGTCCGCCTCCTCGAACGTGTCGGCGACGTAGATGGGGAGCTGGTTCACGTTGCGGAGGTCCGCCGGATCGCGCCCCTGCTCGCCGGCGATCTCGTGCAGCCTGCGCCAGGTCTTTCGGAAACTCTCCGCCGTGTAGAAGTACGTCAGCCAGCCGTCGCCGTGGCGCACGACCCGGCGGAGGACGGCGTCGACGTAGCCGCCGATCAGGATCCGCGGCCGCGGCCGCTGTAGTGGCTTCGGCAGCATCACCGCCCCGTTGAAGGCGTAGCCGTCGACCGCCCCGTCCACGCGCTCCTCGGTCCAAAATCGCTTGACGATGTCCAGGTGCTGCACGAAGATCTTCCCGCGGTCCTTGAAGGAGACGCCGCACGCCTCGAACTCGCGCGCGTACCAGCCGGCGGCGAATCCCATCACGAGCCTGCCCTTGGAGAGATGATCGATGCTGGTGAGCACCTTCGCCAGCACGACGGGGTTCCGTAGCGGCAGGACGCAGACGCCGGTGCCGAGCCGCAGGCGGCTCGTGCGGACGGCGAGCGCCGCGAGCGTGGAGAGGGCCTCGAGAAAGGGAAACGGGCGCTTTGTTCCCAAGAGGATATGGTCCCACACCCACGCCGAGTGGAACCCCAACGTCTCCGCCTTGGCCGCGTAGTCCAGGATCCCGTCGACGTTCGGCTCGTCCGGATGCGGGGTGAAGTTCTCGAGCGCGACGCCGAAGTGGACCTCTCGACCCGCCATGTGGCGCCTCCTAAGGCCCGACCGTCTCTGTTCCGGGCGGGGCCCCGCGCACGGGCGCTTCTGCCGCATCGTGCCCGGGGCGGCCCCGCGCCGCGTTGGGTTGCTTCGACGAGGATATCGAACTCCTGCCGGACCCTGCGTCCGAGACGCTAGATCGGCTCGCCCGCGGTCTTCTTCCGTTGCGCGTCGAGCGCCTCGAGCACCCGTTCCGGAGTCATCGGCAGGTCAACCAGGCGAACGCCCGCGGCGTCCCAGATCGCGCTGGCGATCGCCGCCGGCGGAGGGCCGGTGGGCGGTTCCCCGATTCCCCGCGCGTTGAACGGTCCCTTGCCCTCGCCGGACTCGACCACCACGGGCGCGACGTCGGGCACGTCCATCGCCGTGGGCATGAGATAGCCCGCGAATAGCGTGCTCAGGTTGGTGCCGGCGTCGACCGCGATCTCCTCCATGAGCGCCTGGCCGGCTCCCATCACGGCGCCGCCCTGGATCTGGCCCTGCACGCTCTGCGGGTGGATGGCGCGCCCGACGTCGTGGCACGCCGCGTACTTGAGCAGCGTAACAGCCCCCGTCTCCACGTCGACCTCCACCTCGACGGCGTGGCACCCGAACGTGTAGTCGGGGAACGTCTTGCCCTGTCCCGTCTCGAGGTCGATCGGCGGGGCCTGCTCGCCGTGGAACGTCGACAGGTGCGCCGCGGGGACGCCGCGGCGGGCGCACTCCGCGACCACGCGCGCGAGCGCGATCGTCCGCTCCGGGCTGCCGATGACGCTGGCGTGGTCGTCGGCGAGCTGTACGTCTACCTCGGCCGCCTCGAGCGCCACGGCGGCGACCGGCGCGATCATCGCCCGGAGCTCCCGCGCGGTCTGTGCTACGGCGTTGCCCGACATGTAGAGTTGCCGGGTGGCGAACGTCCCGCCGGCGAGCGGGGTCAGCGCGCTGTCGCCGATGTGGACGGCGATGCGGCCCGGCGAGACGCCCAGGATTTCCGCCGCGATCTGCGCCAGCGACGCGGCTTGACCGCCGCCGAGGTCGGTCACGCCCGTGCGGATCACGAGGGACCCGTCGGCCTCGAACCCGACCCACGCGTGCGCGCGGTCCCGGAACCACACCGTGCGGCCGTAGGGCTGGATGTTGCAGCCGATTCCCCGGCCCACCCTGGCCGCGGGGCCCGATGGGCGGCTCGGGGGGCCGAGCGCGGCGGTGGCGAGCGGGACCAGATGGGGCAGGGCGACGTGCGTGTCGATCGTCTGCCCCGTGGCCAGCGCGTCGCCCTTTTGGAGGAAGTTCCGCGAGCGTAGCTCCACCGACGAGATGTGGAGCGCCTCCGCGAGCAGATCCATCTGCGACTCGTACGCAAACGTGACCTGCATCGCGCCGAAGCCGCGCATGGCGCTGGTTGGCACGTTGTTCGTGAACGCGGCACGGGCGTCGATCGTGACGTTGGGGACGCGATACGGGCCGCACCCCGCGACCAGCGCGGCGAACAGCACCCGTGGGGAAAGCAGCGGGTAGGGGCCCGCGTCGGCCAGCAGGGCGATGTGCTGCGCGACGAGGCGGCCGTCCCGGGTCGCGCCCGTGCGGTACCGCATCGCGAGGGGGTGGCGCTTGGGCCGGGCGAGCAGGGATTCCTGGCGCGTCCACAGCATGCGCACCGGCCGTCCCGTCTTCCACGCGAGGAGGGCAACGTAGGGTTCGACCGTCATGTCTTCCTTGCCGCCGAACCCGCCGCCGACGAACGGCGCGATCATCCGCACCTTGTTGTGCGGTAGGCGGAGCATCTCGGCGATCTCACGGAAGTGCTCGATCACCTGCGTCGCGGCGCGGACGTTCACGACGCCGTCCCCGTCCACCCACGCGACCCCCGCCTCGGGTTCTAGGTACGCGTGGTCGACGCGCTGCGTTCGGTACGTGCGCTCGACGACGACGTCCGCGCGCCGGAACCCGTCGTCCACGTCTCCCCGCCGCAGCTTCCAGTGGATGAGGAGGTTCTCCCGGTCCGGGTGGATGCGCGGCGCGTCCGGCGCGAGCGCCGCCTCCACGTCAAAGACGCCGGGCAGCGGTTCGTACTCCACCTCGAGCGCCTCGAGGGCGTCCTGCGCCTGGGCGTCCGTTTCGGCGGCCACGAGCGCGACGGGCTCTCCTTGGTATCTCACGCACTCCGCCGCGAGCACGGGCGTGTCGAAGAAGGCGAGGCCGACGCCGGTCGGGTCCTCGTGGATCGCGTTTGCGGGGACGTCCTCCGCCGTCAGCACGGCCACCACGCCGGGGAGGGCGCGAGCCCGTTCCACCCCGATGCGGCGGATCCGCGCCGACGGGTAGACCGCGCGGAGGATGCGGCCGACGAGCATGCCCGGCAACCGCCAGTCGGCCGCGTACAGCGTCGCGCCGCGGACCTTGTCGGTGGCGTCGAAGCGGGGGAGGGACTTCCCGATGATCCGGTAGGGTGTGGACGGCGGGAGCGCTCCCGGTGTGCCCTGGGCCATCGTCACTCGCCCCCGTGCCGGCGGTCGTCTCGCGTCAGGCGGCGCCGAGCCACTGCCCGAGCGGGAGGACGACGACGCCCGTCGCCTCGAGCATGCCCCGCAGCATCCGCACGGCCTGCTGCGAGGGTCCGTGGTCCCCGTGGAGGCAGATCGTGTCGACCTCGATCTCGAGCACCGTGCCGTCCTCGGCCGGCAGACGGTGGTCCCGCACCGCGGCGACCGCGCGCCGGCACATCGCCTCCGGGTCCGTCAGCATCGCATTCGCGAGCCGCCGGCTGACCAGCGTACCGTCGGCGTTGTAGCCGCGGTCCAGAAAGAACTCGCGCGCGACGCGCATCCCCGCGGCGTCCGCCTGGGCGCGCAGGCGGGAGTGCGGTGTGGCCACGATGATCAGCGCGGGATCGATCAGTTTGACCCCGGCCACGACGCCAGCCGCGACGGCGTCGTCGGCCTCCGCCACATTGTACAGCGCGCCGTGAGGCTTCACGTGCTGCAGCCGGAGCCCGTGGGCCTCCACCACGCCCTTCGCGGCCGCGACCTGGTAGAGAACCATGTCCTCCACCTCACGCCCGGTCATATCCATCCGGCGCCGGCCGAAACCCACCAGGTCCGGGTATCCCGGGTGCGCGCCGATCGCGACGCGGTGGCGGCGCAGCAGCTCGACCGTGCGCCGCATCGTCCCGGGGTCACTCGCGTGAAACCCGCAGGCGATGTGCGCGGACGTGAGGTGCGGGGTGATCTCGGGATCGCGCCCCATCGGCCACGGGCCGAACGACTCACCCATGTCGGCTGCGATATCCACGCAGACGCGTGCGCGTGCCATTGTCGCCGCCTCCGGGCGTTCGAGGTCAGAACTCAATCGATCACGACGAGGTGCTTCCCGGCGAGCCTACGCGCGTCCTCGGGCCGGATCCCGCGCGCCGGCGTTGCCGAGGCGCCGTGCGACGGGGACGCGCCCCCGAGCTCGGTCGAGAGATAGCGCAGGCCGTTGTCGTTGATCGTGGACACGATGGTGCGGAGTGCCGGGTACCGCCGGGCGACTTTGACGCAGGCGGCGACGTTGCAACCGGAGGAGATCCCGCAGAAGATGCCTTCCTCCCGGGCCAGGCGCTGCGCCATCGCGATCGCCTCCTCCGAGGAGACCGTCACGACACCGTCGATCCAGCGCAGGTCTAGGACGTCGGGGATGAACCCGTCCCCGATCCCCTCGATCCTGTGCGATCCCCATCCGCGCCCCGCAAGGATCGCGCACTCCGCGGGCTCCACCGCGAAGCTCAAGACCTCCGGCCGCTGTTCCTTCAAGTATGCGCTCACCCCGGTCAGCGTGCCGCCCGTCCCGGGCGCCGCGACGAACGCGTCCACACGTCCTTCCGTCTGCTCCCAGATCTCCGGGCCGGTGGACCGCCGGTGCGCGCGCACGTTGTCCGGGTTCGCGAACTGGCCCACCTCCCAGATCTGCGACCCCCACCGCGCCCGGAGCTCCCGCACCTTCTCCAGCACGAGATCGACGTCGCTCTCGCTGCCGGGGGTCAGGACGAGCTCCGCGCCGTACGCCTCGATCACCTGCCGGCGCTCCACGCTCATGCCCTCGGGCATGACGATGATCACCCGGTAGCCTTTGGCGGCCCCGACCATCGCCGTGGCGATCCCGGTGTTGCCGGTCGTGCCTTCGATGAGGATCATGCCCGGGCGGAGGTCCCCGCGCCGTTCCGCTTCCTCGACGATCGCGGGGAGGATGCGGTCCTTCACGCTGCCGCTGGGGCCGAAGTACTCGAGCTTGACGAACACCGACGCCTGGACCTCGGCGACCGTGCGGCCGAGGCGCACCAGCGGAGTCAGGCCCGCGGTGTCGAGGATGCTCGCCGCAGGGCGCTTTCGCCGTTCCCAGTCCATTCGCTCGGAGGGCCCGCCTCTTCCTACTGGTGCACCGCGCCCTTGCCGGTCGGCTCGACCTCGTACACGAGGACCCGCAGCGTGGTCGGACGCCAGCCGTTGCACGGGTTGCGTTCCTGGGGGCAGTTGGAGATCGCAACCAATAGGTCAATGTTCGCGTGCAGGTCGAGGTAGTCCCCGGGGCCCGACTTCGGCTCCTGAATCCCGGTCTTCCCGTCGGGCGCGATCGGAGTGTTCATGAAGATGTTGAACGAATAGGGGATCTCGGCGAGCGGGATGCCGTAGGGCTTGAGCGCGCGCTCGAAGTTGCTGCGGCAGTTCGGCGTCCCGCGCACGCCGTAGCGGAACGCGTTCGTGTACTCGCTGCAGGACCCGCTGATCAGATCGTGCACGCCGCAGGTGTCCGCGCCGAGCGTCATGAGTTGCGTGGCCTTCGTAGAGTACAGGTGGTGACCGGTCGTCAGGAACAGCGCCCCGTTCAGCAGCTGCGTGTTCTCAGGCGAGAGCTTGTCGACGTAATCGCGGAGGTTGAAGCAGATGAAATCCGCCACCTGCTTGCCCTCGACGTCGATCACCCGGCACACCTGCCCGGCGCGCATCGTGAACGCGGTGCCCGCGCGCGGCGCGAGTGCCTCTTGAAACGCGATAAGCGAGGACGCGATCTCGGGCTGCGCGAGCGTATCGGGGCGCGCCATGGCCACCACCCTGACGTCGGTCGATTGCGCGGCGCAGTCCGCGCCGCCGCGCCCTTCGGTTCGATGGGTCCGCCGGGGGTTCCTGCCGCGCGGGGCTGGCGTGCCCGGCCCCGATCCTGGCCGGCGTCCGCCGCCGGAGGGCCGCCCGGGCGCGTCCCCGGCAAGGAGGACTTGCCCGGGGTACGGAGAAGGCGTGGTCGCGCGTAGCCCGGGCGTGATCGAGCCGAACGGTTGGACGCCCGGCCGTGGAGAGGGAGGCGAAGCATGCGCAGAGGTCTCGCGGTTGTTGCAATGCTCGCGTTGCTGTTACCCGTGGCCGCGCTCAACGCCGGTGCACAGGGGGCGACCATCAAGATCGGCGTGCCCGTCCCGCTCTCGGGCGGAAACGCCAAGATGGGCGACGACATTTCGAAGGCAGCCATGCTCGCGGTCGAGCAATGGAACGCCAAGGGCGGGGTCCTCGGGCGCAAGCTTGAGATCGTGACGTTCGACGACGCCTGCGACGCCCAGGCGAGCGTGACCGCGGCGCACAAGCTCGTCGACGGCGGCGTGGTCGCCGTGGCCGGCGGATACTGCTCCTCGGCCGCAATCCCCGCGAGCGCGGTGTACCACGACAGCGGGGTCGCGTTCGTCGCCGACGCGTCCAGCAACCCGAAGCTCACGGACCAGGGGTTCGAGAACGTGTTCCGCGTGATCGGCCGGGACGACCAGCAGGGTCCGTACGCGGCCGGGTTCATGACGAAGACGCTCAAGGCGAAGCGAGTCGCGATCATCCACGACAACACCGTGTACGCGAAGGGGCTCGCCGACGCGACGAAGGCGGCGCTGGACAAGATGTCCGGCGTGCAGGTCGTGTTCTTCGACGCCATCACGCCCGGCGAGAAGGACTTCTCCGCGGTGCTCACCAAGGTCAAGGGCCTCAAACCCGACGTGACGTACTTCACGGGGTACTACCCCGAGGGCGGGCTCGTCGCGAAGCAGTTCAAGGACCTCGGCGTGTCCGGGAAGTTCATGGCGGGCGACGCGAACAACGACCCGACGTTCGTCAGCGAGGCGGGGCCGGCGGCAGACGGCGTGTTCGTGACGTCCACCCCGCTGCCCCAGGACCAGTCGACGGCGAAGGCGTTCATCACGCAGTACAAGGCGCGGTGGAACCAGGATCCGGGCCCGTACTCGGCGCTCGAGTACGACGCCGTGAACGTCGTGATCGACGCGCTCAGGCGGGCCGGGAAGGCCGACCGCGCGGCGGTCATCAAGATGATCGCCGCCACGAAGAACTATCACGGTGCGACGGGGGCGATCTCTTTCGACAAGAAGGGCGACCGCACGAGCGTGCTCTACATCAGCTACATTATCAAGAACGGCAAGTTCGTTCCCTACGGCGCTTCCTGAGTCTGATCCGCCCGGGGCCGCCCCGGTGAGGGCGCGGCCCCGGGCATGGTTCTCCCCAATCGCATGGACCTCGCGCTGCAGCAGCTGGTCAACGGGCTGACCGTCGGCGCGTTCTACGCGCTGATCGCTCTCGGCTACACCATGGTGTACGGGATCATCCGCCTCATCAACTTCGCGCACGGAGATATCTACGCGGTCGGCGCGTTCCTGGGGCTGTCCCTGTACGGGCTGTTCGCCGTTCTGCACGTGACGAACCCCGTGCTGACGACGGTGCTGGGGCTGGTCGTCTCGATGGGATGCACGGGACTGATCGGGGTGCTGCTGTACCGGGTCGCGTACCGGCCCCTGCTGCACGCCCGGCTGTCGATCCTGATCTCGGCGATCGGCGCATCGCTGACCCTGGAGTACGGCCTCTTTCTCATCTACAGCCCGTCGTTTCTCGTCTACCCGCACCTCTTCGGCCGCGCCGGCCCGCCCCTCGGGGGCGTCGAGGTGTCCTGGTTGCAGGTGCTGATCTTCGTCTCCAGCGTCGCGCTGATGGGCGCCCTGTATCTGCTGGTCCACCGCACGAAGATCGGCATGGCGATGCGGGCGCTGGCGATCAACCAGGACGCCGCCCGGCTGATGGGCATCGACGTCAACCGCATCATCGCCATGACGTTCTTCCTGGGGTCGTCGCTTGCCGCGTTTGCCGGGGTGCTGACCGGGCTGTACTACTCCCAGATCTCCTTCCTCATGGGCTTTCTCATCGGCCTCAAGGCGTTCACGGCGGCCGTGCTCGGCGGCATCGGCAACATCCCCGGCGCCGTGGTCGGCGGGTTTCTGCTCGGCGTGCTGGAGGGCCTGGCGGCCGGCTATTTCTCCAGCCGCTGGAAGGACGTGGTCGCGTTCGCCATCCTGATCATCATTCTCGTCGTGCGCCCTCGCGGCTTGCTGGGCGAGCGCGTCGTCGAGCGCATGTGATCGCGTCCAACGGCCGCGCGTTCTCGCCGCCTCGGCTCGCGCTGGTCGCTGCGGTGGTGCTGGCGGCGATCCTGCTGCCGATCGTCGGGTCCGCGTACCTCGTCGACGTCGGCACGCTCGTCCTCGTGTACATCATGCTCGGCCTCGGCCTGAACGTGGTCGTGGGATACGCCGGGCTGCTTGACCTCGGCTACGCGGCGTTCTTCGCGATCGGGGCCTACACCACGGCGATCTTGATGACCCAGTACCACGTGGCGTTCTGGTTCACGCTGCCGGCGGCGGTGGTGTGCACCGCGGTGTCCGGCGTCGTGATCGGCACGCCCACGCTGCGGATGCGCAGCGACTACCTCGCGATCGTCACGCTCGGGTTCGGCGAGATCGTTCGCATCGCCGCGACGAACTTCACGTTCACCGGCGGCCCGGAGGGGATCTACGACATCCCGCACGCGACGATCGGTGCCTTCGTGGTGCGCTCGCCGCAGGCGCTGTACGTCCTCGGGCTGGCGTTCGTGCTCGTCGTCCTCGTGGGCAGCTACAACCTCGCCCGCTCGCGCCTCGGGCGGGCCTGGCTGGCGATCCGGGAGGACGAGGCCGCGGCCCGGGCGGTCGGCATCTACCCCGTGTACTACAAGCTGATGGCGTACGTGCTCGGGGCGATCTTCGCCGGGCTCGCCGGGTCGTTCTTCGCCGTGAAGCTGACCGCGATCAACCCGTCCAGCTTCACGTTCATCCAATCGGTCACGATCTTGATGGTCATCATCCTCGGCGGGATGGGAAGCCTGCCCGGGGTGATGCTCGCCGCCGCGGTGATCGTCATCCTTCCCGAGGCCCTGCGGGCGTTCGACCAGATTCGGATGTTCGCGTTCGGAATCGGGCTCATCGTCTTGATGCTGGCGCGGCCGCAGGGGTTGTGGCCGAGCCGGATCGGACAGATCGTGCGGCGCACCGTCGTCCTCTCGGAGGCGAGCGCCGCCGCGGGCGGCGCGGCCGGCGGCGCCCCCACCGGGGAGTAGCGGGGCGACGCCGGCATGACCGCAGCCTCCACCGCTCCCGTCGAGCCGGCCGAGGCCATCCTCCTGGTCGAGCGCCTGATGATGCGGTTCGGCGGCCTGCTCGCGGTGTCCGATGTGTCGTTTGCGGTGCGCCCGCGCGAGATCCTCAGTATCATCGGCCCGAACGGCGCGGGCAAGACGACCGTGTTCAACTGCATCACGGGTTTCCTTCGGCCCACCTCCGGCCGCATCGCGTTCGAAGGGGTAGGCGTCACGGGGCTGCGTCCCGACCTCGTCGTGAAGCGGGGAATCGCGCGCACGTTTCAGATGATCCGGCTGTTCCCGGACCTCGACGTGGACGAAAACGTGATGCTCGGCCTGCACGGCCGGACCAGGGCGGGCACGCTCGACTCGCTCCTGCACACGCCCCTGCACCGGCGGGAAGAGGCCTGGGCCCGGGAGGAGACGTACCGGTGGCTGCTGTTCGTCGGCCTGCAGGATCGCGCCCACAACCGCGCCCGCGAGCTGGCGTACGGTGACCAGCGGCGGCTGGAGATCGCCCGGGCGCTCGCGACCGGGCCGCGGCTCCTCATCCTGGACGAACCGGCGAGCGGCATGAACCCCGCGGAGAAGGCGGGGCTTGTACAGCTGGTCAGCCGGATCCGCGAGTCCGGCACCACGGTGCTGTTCATCGAGCACGACATGAGCGTGGTGATGGGGATCAGCGATCGCATCGTTGTGCTGGACCACGGGGTCCAGATCGCGGAGGGGATCCCCGACGAGATCCAGCGCAACCCGAAGGTCATCGAGGCGTATCTCGGCCGGGAGGACGACGTGTGAGGACGTCCCCGTGAGCCTGCTCGAGGTGCGGGACCTCGTCACGGCCTACGGGAGCATCGAGGCCCTCCACGGCATCTCGCTGGACGTGGAGGAGGGCGAGATCGTCGCGCTGCTCGGCGCGAACGGCGCCGGGAAGACGACCGCGCTGCGTACGATCTCGGGGCTCCTGCGTCCGCGGTCGGGCGAGGTGCGGTTTGCCGGCGAGAGGATCGACACGCGGCCGGCGCACGAGATCGTGCGGTTGGGGCTGACGCACGTGCCGGAGGGGCGGTGGATCTTCACCCTGATGACGGTCGACGAGAACCTTCGGCTCGGCGCCTATGCGGAGCGGCACCTCCCCCGCGCGGCGCTGACCCGAGTGTTCGCGCTGTTCCCCCGGCTCGCGGAGCGCCGGGGCCAGCTCGCAGGCACGCTCTCCGGAGGCGAGCAGCAGATGCTGGCGATGGCGCGGGCGCTCATGGCCAGACCGCGTGTGTTGCTGCTCGACGAGCCGTCGATGGGGCTGGCGCCGGTCCTCGTGCGCGCGATCTTCGCCACGATCTCCGAGATCAACGCGGACGGCACGACGGTGCTGCTCGTCGAGCAGAACGCGAACGCCGCGCTGCGGCTGGCGCGGCGCGCGTACGTGCTGGAAAACGGGCGCATCGCGCTCGCGGGGCCGAGCGCCGAGCTCGCACGGAACGAGGCGGTGCGGCGGGCGTACCTCGGCGTGGGCGCGGTCCTCGGTGCCGCGGACGCCCGCCGGGACCGCGCGCCGTAGCCGCGCGCGACGCGCCGGAAGTCCGCGCGTCCCGATCGCAGGGAGGTGTCGTATGGCAGAACCACGGGCGCTCTATGATCACGGCCCCGGGACCCCGCTCGACGTGGACCGCGCGTTCTACGCGCGGCTCGCTCAGGGCATGGAGCGGCGGACCCTGGTCGACCGGTTCGTCGTGCCGATCAGGTCCGGCCGGGCGTGGACCGTCCCCGCCGCGCACCTGTGCCGCATCGTGATCGTCGATGGGCCGCAGGTGGCCGACTTTAACGTCTGGAACCGGCACAACCCGCGCGAGCGCTTCTGGGCGGCCCGCACGCGTCAGCTGTACGGTACGCACGTGACGACGTTCCACCGGTTGTGGTCGTGCCTGCCGTACCTGCGGCCGATGCTCACCATCACGAACGACACCGTGAACTACGGCATCGACGAGGACGGGGCCGGGTGCCACGATCTGCTCGGCACACGCTGCGACCCGTATGTGCACCGGCTGTTGAACGGGGAGGAGTTCGACTACTCCTGCCACTCCAATCTTGTGCGCGCGGTCGCCCCGTACCGCCTCGCCGAGTTCGACGTCCACGACGTGCTGAACGTCTTCATGGTCACCGGGCTTCGGCGGGACGGGCGGTACTTCGCGAAAGCCAGCCCGGCGCGAAAGGGAGATTTCTTCGAGTTCTTCGCCGAGATGGATCTGCTCTGCGCCCTTTCCACGTGCCCGCACGGCGACCTGTCCGTGCAGATGTGGGGCCCGACGCGGGGCGATCCGCTCTCAACCTGCCGGCCGCTCGGGGTGGAGGTCTACCAACCGTCGCCCGACCTGCTCGCCGGATGGTCGCCCTCGACCCCGGCCGACTACCGGGGCCTGCACGGGCTGCGGCCGCCGTCCGCCTGACGGCGGAGCGGATCGCCCGAAGATGTCTGCGGCCGTTCCCCGCCACGCGCGCGTCGTGATCGTCGGCGGCGGCATCGCGGGGTGCAGCCTCGCCTATCACCTGGCCGAACTCGGCTGGCGAGACGTGGTCCTGCTCGAGCGTCACTCCATCTCTTCCGGCACGACATGGCACGCCGCCGGGCTGGTGAGCCAGCTGCGGGCCACGCAGACGCTGACGAAGCTCGCCGCCGCGGCCCGCCCGCTCTACGCGCGGCTCGAGGCCGAGACCGGGCGGCCGACCGGGTTCAGGGTGACCGGCGGCCTCACGGTCGCGCGCACCCGCGAGCGGATGGAAGAGCTCAAGCGAGGCGTGTCGACGGCGCGGGCCGCCGGCGTGCAGGCGGAGCTGATCGGACCGCGCGAGGCCCGCGGGCTGTGGCCGCTCATGCGCACCGACGACCTCGTCGGCGCTGCCTACTTCCCGGGGGACGGCGTGACCCACCCCGGGGACACGGCCGTTGCGCTCGGGGAGGCGGCCCGGCGGCGCGGCGCGATCATCTGCGAGGGGATCACGGTCACGGGCATCGCCGCGCGCCGCGGCGCGGTCGCGGGCGTCGCCACCGACCGCGGCACGATCGTCTGCGAGGTCGCGGTGAACTGCGCCGGCATGTGGGCGCGCGAGATCGGCCGGCTCGCGGGCGTCAACGTGCCGCTGTGCGCCGCCGAGCACTCGTACCTGCTGCTGCCGCTCGCCGGGGTGAGCGCGGATCTCCGGGCGCTGCGCGACCCCGACGGGCTCATCTACTTCCGCGAACGCGACGGGCGTCTGTTGATGGGCGGCTTCGGCCCGGCGTCCAGGCCGTGGGGCCTCGACGGGATCCCGCACGGCTTCGCGTTCGGGCGTCTGGACACGGACTGGGAGCAGTGCCGGCTCTTCCTGGACAACGCGCGGGCCCGCGTCCCCGCGCTCGAGGCGGTGGAGCCCTCGGAGACGTTCACCGGGCCCGAGAGCTTCACGCCCGATACGCGCTTCATTCTCGGCGAGGCGCCCGAGTTGCGGAATTTCTTCGTGGCCGCGGGGTTCAACTCCACGGGCATCGCGTCCGCGCCTGGCGCGACGCATGCGCTCGCCCAGTGGATCGCAGACGGCTCGCCGCCGTTGGATCTCTGGGACGTCGACATCCGACGGTTCTCGAGGTTCCAGGGCACGCCCCGCTATCTGCGCGAGCGCACGGTCGAATCGCTCGGGGTGCTGTACGCGATGCACTGGCCGTTTCGCCAGCCGGACACGGCGCGTCCCGTCCGGCGCTCGCCGCTCCACGAGCGGCTCGCGGCGCGCGGCGCGTGCTTCGGCGTTGCCGCCGGATGGGAACGCCCGAACTGGTACGCGCCGGACGGCGTCGACCCGGCCTACGCATACTCGTTCGGCCGCCAGAACTGGTTTCCGTACGCCGCCGACGAGCACCGCGCCGTGCGGAACTCGGTCGGCCTGTTCGACCAGTCCTCGTTTGCCAAGTTTCTGGTCCAGGGATCCGCGGCCGAAGCCGTGCTGCAGCGTCTCTGCGCGAACGACGTCGCCGGCCCCGCCGGCAGGGTCGTCTACACCTCGATGCTGAACGAGCGCGGCGGCATCGAGTGCGACCTCACGGTCACCCGGCTCGCGGACGATCGCTATCTGGTCGTCACCGGGGCGGCCGCGGGGGCCCACGACCATCACTGGATCGCCTCGCACATATCGGCGGGAACGCCGGCGGTCGTCACCGACGTCACGTCGGCGTTCGCGGTGCTCGGCGTGATGGGCCCCGGCGCGCGAGCCCTGCTCGCGCGCTGCACGGACGCCGACCTCTCGGACGCGGCCGCTCCGTTTGGATCGTGCCGGGAGCTCACGATCGGGTACGCGCCGGTGTGGGCGCTGCGGATCACGTACGTCGGGGAGCTGGGGTGGGAGCTGTACGTTCCCGCGGAGTACGCGGTCGGCGCCTACGACACGCTGCTCGACCGCGGCGGCGCCGCCCTCCGGCACGCCGGCTACCATGCCATGGACT
The DNA here is from genome assembly GCA_035295165.1 of bacterium. Taxonomy (NCBI): domain Bacteria; species bacterium. The sequence continues at coordinate 14,367 of DATGJN010000047.1, read as the reverse complement.
CGCTGCGTTGTGAGAAGGGCTACCGGGCCTGGGGCGTCGACATTACGGGGCGGGACACGCCGCTCGACGCGGGGCTCGGCTTCGCGGTCGCGTTCGACAAGGCGACGCCGTTCATCGGCCGCGACGCGCTGCTCGCCCAGCGCGCCCGGCCGCGCACGCGTCGAATCGTCAGCCTCACGCTCGACGATCCGGCGCCGCTCCTCTTCGGCGAGGAGCCGATCTACCGGAACGGCGTGCTCGCCGGACGGGTGACGTCGGGCGCCTACGGGCACACGCTTGGCCGGTCAGTCGGACTAGGGTACGTGGAGTCGGAGGAAGGCGTGACGGGCGCCTTTCTCGCCTCGGGGACGTACGAGGTCGAGGTGGCCACAGAGCGCATGCCGGCGACGGTCGGGCTCCGGCCTCCATACGATCCCGCCGGCGTCCGCGTCAGGGCCTAGGGCGCATCCAACGCTCTTGACACTACGACGCGAAGACAAAGGGTTCGTCAAGGATATAATCAGAAGCGCGCGTCAGCGGCGATCGCTGAGGGCGCTCACCCGGCGAGCCCGAGCGGAGGAGTGACCTTTTCAGGCCCGGAATGAATTCGGCGGACACGCCGTCATTTCACGCTACTGAGGCCGCGGCCGGCCGGGCGCCGCGAGGGGCGTGCGCCGCGCCCGGCGGCGCGAAAGGGAGGGGAGCGATGCGACTCCGCGAGCGCGTGGCGGTGATCACCGGATCGAGCATGGGCATCGGCGAGGCGATCGCGTGGGCGTACGCGCGGGAGGGCGCACGCATCGTCGTCAACTCGCGGTCGCCGGAGCGGGGCGAGGGTGTGGCCCGCGCGCTGCGCGACGTCGGGCACGACGCGATCGCGGTCGACGGCGACGTGCGCGAGCGGTCGACCGCTGACCGGCTCGCAGCGGCCGCGCAGCAGCGGTGGAACCGCCTCGACGTCTTCGTGAACAACGCCGGGACCTCCATGATCGGCCCGTCCGAGTCGCTGCCCGAGGACGGGTGGCGCCTTACCATCGACACGAACCTCACCGGCGCGTTCTTCTGCGCGCAGGCCGCGGCGCGCGTGATGATCCCGCAGCGGCGGGGCGTTATCCTCAACGTCTCCTCGATCCTGGGGGAGGTGGGCCTGCCGAAGCGCGCCGCGTACTGCGCGAGCAAGCACGGGCTGATCGGGCTGACGAAGGTGCTGGCCAGCGAGTGGGCGCGTCACGGCATCCGCGTCGTGAGCATCGATCCAGCGTACATCAAGACGCCGATGGACGTGCACGATCAGGGGACGGGAGACTATTCGGACGCCGACATCGAGCGCCGCACCCCCGCGGGGCGCTTCGGCACCGTGGAGGACGTCGCCAGGGCCGCCACGTTCCTCGCGTCGGACGACGCCGACTACATCACCGGGTCGTGCGTCACGGTGGACGGCGGGTGGGTGGCCTATGGCGGTTGGTGAGCGCGGCCCGCGGGCGCGAGCGGCGGGGGCCGGCGCATGACAGACCGGCGTGAGCCGGCGGCCGTCCCGCCGGCTGCGGTCCCTGCGGGCCTCACCTCGGACGATCTCCGGGCGCTGTACCGGTGGATGCTTCGGCAGCGTCTGGCCGAGGAGCGCATCGTCAAGCTGTATCAGCAGGGTGCCGTGATCGGGGCCTGCTTCACCGGCTACGGCCACGAGGCGATCGCCGTCGGGGCGGCGTACGCGCTCGGCCCCCTCGACGTCGCGGCGACGCTCCACCGCGACCTCGGCGCCAGGCTCGTGCTGGGCATGCCGCTCGGGCTGTACTTCGCGAATTTCCTCGGGCGCGTCGGGTCGCCCACCCGCGGCCGCGAAGGGAACCTGCACATCGGCGGGCTCGGGCCCCGCATCCTGCTCCACATCGATCACATCGGCGCGAGCATCCCCGTGGCCGCGGGCGCGGCGCTGGGGTTCCGAGTGCGCGGGGAAGCGCGCGTGGCGATGGCGTCGTTCGGGGAGGGGACGCTCGCGACCGGGGAGTTTCACGAGGGGGCGAATCTCGCGGCGGTGCTCAAGTTGCCGCTCGTGCTCGTGTGCTGGAACAACCAATTCGCCCTCTCTACGCCGGTGGACCGGGAGGTCGCCGGGCCGATCGCCGAGCGCATGGCGGGTTACGGCATGGCCTCGTGCTCCGTCGACGGGAACGACGTCCTCGCGGTCTACGACGGCGCCCGGCGCGCGGTGGATCGGGCGCGGCGGGGAGACGGGCCGTCGTTTCTGGAGTGCCGGACGATGCGGATCCGTGGGCACTCCGAAGCCGACGACGCATCCTACGTCCCGAGGGCGCTTCTGGACGAGTGGCGCCCGCGGGATCCCGTCGCGCGGTTCGAAGCCTACCTGGTGGAGACGCGGGTGCTGACCGCGGAGCAGGCGGAGGCCATGCGGGCCGAGGCTCTCGCGGACGTCGAGGCGGCCCAGGCGTGGGCTGAAGCCAGCCCGCCTCCGGATCCCTCCGAGCTCGAGCGAGGCGTGTACTGCGAGGGCCAGCCGTGGCCGTGATGACGTACCTGGAAGCGATCGCAGACGGCCTGCGCCAGGCGATGCGCGCGGACCCCTCTGTGATCGTGCTCGGCGAGGACGTGGGCGCGTACGGCGGGGCGTTCAAGCTCACAAAAGGGCTCCAGGACGAGTTCGGGGCCTGGCGCGTCATCGACACGCCGATCAGCGAGGCCGCGGTGGTCGGCGCGGCGGTCGGCGCGGCGCTCGTTGGGCTCCGCCCGGTAGCCGAGATGCAGTTCGCCGACTTCATCTCCAACGCGTTCAACCAAATCGTGAACGTCGCGGCGACGTCCGCGTACCGCGCCGGCGGCTGCGTGCCGCTCGTGATCCGCGCTCCCTGCGGCGCGGGCACGCACGGCGGACCGTTTCACTCGCAGTCGGTGGAGGCGTACTTCTTTCACACGCCCGGGTTGAAGATCGTGTTCCCCGCGACGCCCGCGGACGCGAAGGGGCTCCTGCTGTCGGCGATCGCCGACCCCAACCCGGTCCTTTACCTCGAGCATAAAGCCCTGTACCGCTCGCAGCGCGCCGAGGTAGACGGCGGTCTTGCGTTCGTCCCGTTGGGCGCGGCCGCGGTGCGGCGCCCCGGGCGCGACCTCAGCGTCATCACGTACGGGATGATGGTCCACCGCTGCCTGGAGGCCGCCGAGGCCGCCGCGCGGGACGGCATCGAGGCCGAGGTGATCGATCTCCGCACCCTCCTGCCGCTCGACCTCGCCACGATCGCGGAGTCGGTCGCCCGCACCAGCCGCGCGCTGGTCGTGCACGAGGACCGGCTGCGCGGGGGGCTCGGGGCCGAGATCGCCGCGCACATCGGCGAGCACCTCTTCACGTCGCTCGACGCCCCGATCTGCAGGGTCGGCGCGCCCGACACGCCCGTGCCGTACGCGCCTCCGCTGGAGACGGCGTACCTCCCGAGCGTCGATCGCATCCGCGACGCCATGGTGCGACTTGCGCGCTGGTAGCGGGTGCCGGAGGCGCCGGCGATGAGACGCCCGCCGCCGGTCGGCCGCACGCCCTCCTTCGGGGGCATCGCCGCGCTCGCGCGCTCTTGCTGCGCTTCCCCATCCATCGCGTGCCGTCGCGGCGGCGGGCCGGGCCTGATGCCGCGCCGGGCCGGCCCGCACACGCAATGACTGGGCGGGCGTCCGGGCAACGCCCGGTGGTCGCCGTGCTCGTGCGGCGCGGGCAGCGGCCACCCGGCCTCGAGCCGGTGGAGGAGGCGGCGGTGGTTCGGTACGCGGCGTCGCTGGAAGAGCTGCGGGACGCGCTCGCCGGCGCGGACGCCGCGCTGGTGTGGAACTTCCAGTCGTCGATCCTGCGCGACGCGTGGGCGCACGCACGCCACCTGCGGTGGATCCACGTCGCCGCGGCCGGCGTCGACACGGTCCTGTTCCCCGAGCTCGCGTCGAGCGGCGTGACGCTCACGAATTCACGCGGCGTGTTCGATCACGCGATGGGCGAGTACGTGCTCGGCCTGCTGCTGATGTTCGCGAAGGACTCGGCCGCGACGATCGGCCTGCAGCGGCGCCACGCCTGGCAGTTCCGCGAGACCGAGATGCTGCGCGGGCAAACGGCGCTCGTCGTCGGCGCGGGGGGTATCGGGCGGGCGATCGGGCGGCTGGCGCGCTGCGTCGGCATGCGCGTGATCGGCGCGGCGCGGACCGCCCGCGCGTCGGACCCCGATCTCGGGCGCATCGTGGGCGCGCGCGATCTCGGGGCGGTGTTGCCCGAGGCGGACTACGTCGTCGTCGCGGTGCCGCTGACCCCGGAGACGAAGGGTCTGTTCGGCGAGGCGGCGTTCGCGCGCATGAAGCCGACCGCCCGCCTGATCAACGTGGGGCGCGGGCCGATCGTCGACGAGGACGCGCTGCTCGCCGCTCTCCTCGCGAAGCGGATCGCCGGCGCGGCGCTGGACGTGTTCAGGGAGGAACCGCTTCCCACGGACCATCCGTTCTGGGACATGTCGGGGGTGATCGTCTCGCCGCACATGTCGGGCGACTTTGCCGGTTCCCAGGACGCACTGGCGGAGCTGTTTTGCGAGAACTTCGCGCGCTGGCGCGGAGGCGACCCGCTGCTGAACGTCGTCGACAAGCGGCGCGGATACGTGCCGGCGGACGCTGGCGGCGACGGCGCGTGACGGGCGCGCCGCGGCGTGCCGAACCACGATGAACGTCGGCGTTGACGTCGGCGGGACGTTTACCGACGTGATCGCGCACCTGCGCGACGGGGGACCGCCTCGGGTGCGCAAGGTGCCGACGACACGCGACCCGTCGCGCGCGCTCCTCGACGGGTTGGACGCGCTGCGCGCCGGCGCGGACGTCGCGCGCCTGACGTACGGCACGACGGTCGTGACGAACGCTCTCGTGGAGGGCCGCGGGGCGCGCGTCGGGCTCGTGACCACGCGGGGCTTTCGCGACGTGCTCGAGATCGCCCGGCAGCAGCGCGATCATCTCTACCGGCTCGACGTGCCCGGCCGGACGCCGCCGGCCGTGCCCCGCGCGCTGCGGTTCGAGGTGACCGAGCGCGTCGACCACGAGGGGCGCGTGCTCACGCCACTCGACGAGGCGGACATCGCGGGCGTCGCGGACGCGCTCAGGCGCGAGGGGGTCGAGGCGGTCGCCGTCAGCCTGCTGCACGCGTACGCAAACCCGGCGCACGAGCGCCGGTTGGGGGCGCTGCTCGCTCCTCACGTTCCGTATGTGTGCCTGTCCTCCGACGTGAACCCGGAGTTCCGGGAGTACGAGCGTACGCACACGACGTGCGTCAACACGCAGCTGATGCCGCTCGTCGACCGGTACCTCGACGACCTCGTGGCCGGGCTCGCGGCGGCGGGCGTGCGCGCGCCGCTCCACGTGATGCAGTCGAGCGGCGGGATGGCCTCGCCCGACCGGATGCGCCAAACGCCGCTTGCGATGCTGATGTCGGGCCCGGCGGGTGGGGTGGCGGCGGCGCGCGCGGTCGGCGCGCACGCCGGCGTCACGGACGCGGTTACGCTCGACATGGGGGGGACGTCCGCCGACGTGTGCCTGATCCGCGACGGCGGCGTGGCGACCGTCTCGCAGCGCCGCGTCCAGGGGCAGCCGGTGCGCCTGCGGTCGCTGGCCGTCGAGAGCATCGGCGCCGGCGGCGGATCGATTGCCTGGCGCGATCGCGCGGGCGCCCTGCGAGTAGGACCCCAGAGCGCCGGGGCCGATCCCGGCCCGGCCTGCTACGGCCACGGCGGCGCACAGCCGACCGTCACGGACGCGTACGTGGTGCTCGGCTACCTCAACCCCGAGGAGGAGATCGGGGGGCTCCGGCTCGATCCGAACCGGGCGGCGGCGGCGATCGAATCGATCGGGGCGCGCTACGGCCTCGCCGCGCCGGAGGCCGCTGCCGGTATCGTGGAAATCGCGAACGCGGCGATGCTGCGCGCGATCCGGCTGGTCTCGCTGCAGCGCGGCTTCGACCCGCGGCGCCTCACGCTCATCGCGTACGGCGGGGCGGGGCCGGTCCACGCCGGCCGGCTGGCGGTCCTCGCCGGGATGCCGCGCGTGCTCGTTCCCCCACACTCCGGCGTGTTCTCCGCCTGCGGCTGCCTGCTCGCGGACCTGCGCTACGATGCGGCGCGGACCGTCCGCGCGCAGCTCGCGCGCGACGCTCCGGAGGTCTGGGAAGCCCCGCTGCGCGACCTGGAAGCCGAGCTGCTGGCCCGTTTCGCGGACGACGGCGTCCCCCCGGGCGACGTGGTCCTGCGGCGCTCGATGGACCTCCGGTACTCCGGGCAGAACTACGAGATCGAGGTGCCGGTCGCCGCCGGGCTCGACGAAGCGGCGATCGCGCGGCGGTTCTCGCAGGCCCACCGCAGGGAGTACGAGTACGCGACCGAGGAGCCGGTCGAAGCGGTCACCGTGCGCGTCGCCGCGGTCGCGCCGTCGCCCGAGGCGATCCTCCCTGCGGCGTCCTCAGCGCCGCGCCGCGGGCCGAAGATCCGGCGCGCGTTCTTCTACCAGACAGGGTGGGCCGAGGCGGTGGTGTGCGGACGCCACGAGCTCGACGTCGGGTCCGCCGTGCCGGGGCCGGCGATCGTCGAGGACGAGTGGTCGACGGTCGTCGTCTATCCCGGACAGACCGTGCGGCGGGACGCGCTGGACCTGCTCTGGATCGAAGGAACGTGACGATGGACCCCGTTACCGTGGAAGTCGTGCGCCACGCGATCCTCTCGATCGCGGAGGAGATGCGCGTCGTCCTGATGCGGTCCGCGCGTTCGCCGGTGCTGAAGGAAGCCGGGGATCTGTCCTGCGCACTGACCGACGCGCAGGGACGGCTGATCGCGCAGGGCCAGGACATTCCGATCCACCTGGGCGTGATGGCCTTCACGGTGGAGGAGTTTCTGCGGCGGGTCCCGGCGTCGGCGCTGCGCGAGGGCGATGTCTACTTCACGAATCACCCGGAGGTCGGCGGCAACCACCTTCCCGACGTCAAGGCGATCACGCCGGTGTTCTTCGGCCGCCAGCCGGCAGCGTTTGCGATCAGCCTCGCCCACTGGCCCGACGTGGGCGGCGCCCGCCGGGGCAGCTACGTCACCGCGGCGCGGGACCGCTACGCCGAGGGTCTGTGCATTCCGCCGGTCCCGCTGTTTCTGGGGGGCGAGCCGAACGAGCCCATGCTTGACATGGTCCTGAGCAACGTCCGCGGCCGGGAGGAGCGGCGGGGTGATATCCTCGCCCAGTACGCCGCGAACGCCGTGGCCGCCGCGCGCCTGCGGGAGGTGTTCGAGCGCTTCGGGGCCGAGGTCGTCGCCGCATGCATGGAGCGGTTCCTCGACGAATCGGAGACGATGATGCGCGCGGAGATCGCGAAGCTGCCGACGGGCACGTACGCGGGGGAGGACTGGCTGGACGACGACGGAGAGAGCGGGCCGCTCCGGATCGCCGTCCGCGTGTCCGTGGACGGGGACACGTTCCGCGCCGATTTCGAGGGCACGGCACCGGAGGCCCGCGGCCCCCTGAACGCCACGCGCTTCGTCACCGCGTCCGCCGTCTTCTACGCGGCCCGGGCGCTGCTTGGCCCCGACATCCCTGCGAACGCCGGCTGCTACCGCCCGATCGATGTGCGGATTCCCAAGGGGTCGCTGCTCGACCCCGGGCCGGAGGCGCCGCGCGTCGGCGGCAACCACGAGACGTCTCAGCGCGTCGTCGACGCCCTGCTCCGTGCGCTCGCGCCGGTCCTCCCCGACCGGATCGTCGCCGGCGGACCGGGAACGTCGGGGCTGGTGATCTTCGGCGGGCGGCACGAGAGCGGGCGGCCCTACCTGCTGTACGAGGTGCACGGCGGCGGCGAGGGTGGGAGTGCGGGCCGCGACGGCACGAACGCGGTGCGCGTGCATATGAGCAACGTCATGAACACGCCGGTCGAGGTGATCGAGAGCGAGTATCCGCTGCGCGTCGAGCGGTGCGAGCTGATCCCGGACAGCGCCGGGGGCGGGCGCCACCGCGGCGGGCTGGGCCTGCGGCGCGCCTACCGGCTCCTCGGCCCGCACGCGGAGCTCGCCACGATGATCGAGCGGGTGCGGGTCGCGCCGTGGGGAATCTTTGGTGGGGGAGACGGGGCCCCGTTTCGCGTACTCTTGGAGCGGGAGGGGCGGTACAGTCCGCTGCGGGGCAAGGACAACCGCGACCTCCAGCGCGGCGATCTCGTGGTCGTGGAGAGCTGCGGGGGCGGGGGGTTCGGGCCCCCGGCGGAGCGGCCGACGGAGCTCGTGCAGGCCGACCTGTGGAACGGCTACATGTCGAACCCTCAGAGGGGGGACGCGCCGTGAAACTGCGCGACCGGGTTGCGATCGTCACCGGCGCGGCGAAGGGCATGGGAGGCGCGATCTGCGGGTCGCTGGCGCGCGAGGGCGCACACGTCGTGGCCGCGGCGCGGGAGGCGGGGGCGCTCGAGGCGCTCGTGACGGACCTCCGCACCAGGGACCAGCGCGGCCGGTATCTCGTGGTGCCCACGGACGTGACCGCGGAGGACCAGGTGGCGGCGCTCGCGCTCCGGACGCAGGAGGAGTTCGGGCGCATCGACATCCTCGTCAACGCTGCGGGGGTGACGGGGCCGATCGAGACGCCGCTCCACAAGATCGATCCCGCGGCGTGGGACCACGTGCTGGGCGTAAACCTGAGAGGCGTGTTCCTGTGCTGCCGCGCGGTCGTGCCGGCGATGATCGCGCAGCGCTCCGGCAAGATCATCAACATCGCCGGGACGTCCGGCCTGCGCGGGTACCGGTACCGCGCCGCCTACTCGTCGTCGAAGTGGGCGGTGCGGGGGCTGACCCGCACGCTCGCGCTCGAGGTGGGTCCGTTCAACGTCAACGTCAACGCGATCTGTCCGGGCGTGGTGGAGGGCGGACGCATGACCGGAATCATCGCCGAGAAAGCCCGCGTGCGCGGCGCCACGAAGGACGACGTGTTCGAAGAGTACGTGGACGAGACCGCCCTCCGCCGCTTCTCCACCGATGACGACGTGGCCCGCGCTGTGGTGTTTCTCGCGTCCGACGACAGCCGGCAGATCACGGGGCACGATCTGATCGTCGACGGCGGTTGGGACGTCTGAGGAGGGGGCTTCGAGCGATGCCGGCCGTACCGTTTGAGTACGCCGCACCCGCCACGCTCACCGAGGCGTTGGAGCTCCTCTCGACCCGCGGCGAGGACGCGAAGCCGCTCGCCGGCGGGCAGAGTCTCGTGCCGATGCTCACGCTGCGCCTCGCGCGGCCGGCGATCGTCGTGGACCTCGACCGCCTCCGCGAGTTGCGCACGGTCCGGCGCGACAACGGCATGCTCGAGATCGGCGCGCTCGTGCGCCACGGCGCGATCGAGCGCGGCGAGGGGGCGCTCGGCGCCTGCCCACTTCTGCAGGAGGCCGCCCCGCTGATCGGCAACGTGCGCGTGCGCGCGCTGGGCACGATCGGCGGCAGCGTCGCGCACGCCGACCCCGCTGCGGAGTTCCCGGCGGTCGTCCGCGCGCTCGACGGCACCGTCGTCGCGCAAAGCGCGCGCGGACGGCGGGAGATCGCGGCGGCCGATTTCTTCGTGGGGATCCTCACCACCGCGCTCCAGCCCGGCGAGCTGGTCGTCGGGATCCTCCTGCCGGTCCCCGGCGCCCGGACCGGGTCCGCGATCGAGGAGTTCAGCCGTCGCGTCGGCGACTTCGCGATCGCCGCCGCGGCGGCGGTCGTGGAGCTCGACGCGGCCGGGCGGGTCGCGCGCGCCCGCGTCGCGATGGCCGGGGTTGGACCGGTCCCACAGCGGTTGACCCGCGTGGAGGAAGCGCTCACCGGCGAAACGCCCACGGGGGATACGATCCGGAAGGCGCTGGCTGCGCGGCCGCTCGAGATCGAACCGGACGGCGACGTGCACGCGTCGGCCGCGTACCGCCGCCACCTCGCCGGCGTGCTCGCCGCGCGGGCGCTGGACCGGGCGGCGGCCCGCGCCGCGGGGAGCGTCGGCCCGTGACCGAGCTCCGGATCGCGTTCACGCTGAACGGCAAGCGCCGGGAACACCGCGTCGCCGCGCACCGCACGCTGCTCGACGTGCTGCGGGACGACCTCGGGGCGGTCGAGGTCAAGGAGGGGTGCGGGGAGGGCGTCTGCGGGACGTGCACGGTGCTCCTCGACGGGGAGCCGGTGAGCAGCTGCCTCGTGCTCGCCGGCCGCGTCGACGGCCGGGAAATCGTGACCCTGCGCGGGCTGTCCGACGGCGAAGCGCTCCACCCGCTCCAGGCGGCGTTCGTCGAACACGGCGCCGCGCAGTGCGGGTTCTGCACGCCCGGCATGATCCTCACCGCGTACGCCTTTTTAAGAGACAATCCGCAGGCCGGCCGCGCCGAGATCCGCCGCGCGATCGCCGGCAACCTCTGCCGGTGCACCGGGTACACCAAGATCGTTGATGCGATCGCCGCGTGCGCCAAGCGGGCGGCCCCGCGTGGCTGACGGCGCCGCCGTCACGCGGGAGGCGCTGCGCGTCGTCGGTCAACGGCTTCCCCGTCACGACGCGCGCGACAAAGTCCGCGCCCGCACGCTCTACGCCGCGGACTGGCAGATGCCGGGCATGTTGCACGGCGCGGTCCTGCGCTCGCCGTATCCGTCCGCGCGCATCGTGCGGCTCGACACGGCGGCCGCTGCCGCGCTGCCGGGTGTCGCGGCCGTGCTCACGGCCCGCGACGTCCCGCGCAATTCCCTGTGGACGGACGTCCCCGGTCAGACGACCACGGTCGGCCCGCTGCGCGCGCGCATCCAGGTGCTGGCCGACGAGCGGGTCCGCTACCAGGGGGAACCGGTGGCGCTCGTGGCGGCCGAGACGCGTGAGATCGCCGCGAGGGCGCTCGAGCTGTTCCGGGTCGAGTACGAGGAGCAGCCTGCGGTGTTCGACCCGGAGGCCGCGCTTCGCGCGGACGCCCCGCGCGTGCACGACGAGGGCAACCTGCTGGCCCGGTGGCAGGTGCAGCGGGGGGACGTGTCCGCGGCCTTCGCCCGGGCGGATCTCGTGGTCGAACACACCTATCGATGCGGCCTCGTCGACCACGCCTACCTCGAGCCCGAGGCCGGCGTCGCGTGGGTGGACGCGGACGGGGTGGTCGTGATCCGCGCGTCCACGCAGGTGATCGAGCACTTCCGCGACGTGGCCGACGTGCTCGGGCTGCCGCACAACAAGGTGCGTGTGATCGGCCCGTACGTCGGCGGCGGTTTCGGCGGCAAAGAAGACGTTACCGTGGAGGTGTTCCTCGGGCTCCTGGCCTCGCGCACCGGCCGCCCGGTGCGGATGGTGTGGTCGCGCCAGGAGTCGCTTCTCGCCCGCCCGAAGCGCCATCCGTTCGTGTTGCACTACCGTACCGGCGCGATGCGGGACGGCACGCTCGTCGCGCAGCAGGTCGAGCTGCTGGCGGACTCGGGCGCCTACGCCTATCTCAGCGCGCTCGTGCTGATGTACGCGACCGTGACGGCCGCTGGCCCGTACCGGACTCCCGCGGTCGCGGTTGACGCGCGCGTCGCCTACACGAACAACCCGCCGACGAGCGCGATGCGCGGCTTCGGCGCGATGCAGATGGTGTTGGGGTATGAGTCGCAGATCGATCAGGTCGCCCGGCGCCTGGGTCTGTCTCCCCTGGAGGTGCGCACCGCGAACGCACTGCGCCGCGGGGACCGGCTGCCGGTCGGCCAGGAGCTCGACAATCACGTCGGCGTGGCCGAGGCCGCGCGGCGCGCGTGGACGGCGCTCGGGCCCGCCCGCTCGCCTTCGACGCCGCATCACCGGGTCGGCCGGGGACTCGCGTGCAACCTCCAGCCCTACGGCCGCATCGTCTGGCTGCACGACTGGGCGAGCGCCTGGGTCGGGGTCGAGACCGACGGCAGCGTGGTGGTCCGCACCGGGGTTCCGGACGTGGGAGGGGGGCAGGCGTCCTCCCTGTGCCAGATCGCGGCGGAGGTCCTCGGCGTGGACGCGGACCGGGTGTCCGTACACATCGCCGACAGCGCGCTCACGCCGCTCGCCGGCACCACGACCGCGACCCGCCAGCTGTACATGTCCGGCAACGCGGTTCTCACCGCGGCCACAGAGCTGCGCACGCAGATCGTGCGGGTCGCCGCCCAGATGCTCGAGACGCCCGTCGACCGGGTGGCGCTGCGGGAGAACGGCGCCGTCGCTGCGTCCGGCCGGCGCGTCACGCTTGCCGACGTCATGAAGGAATGCGCCCGCCTCGGCGTGCCCCGGAGCTACCTCGGCAGCTACCACGCTCCAGCCGGCGATCCCGTAGACCTTGAACGCGGCGGAGGGCGCGTGTTTCCCGACTACACGTTTGGGGCGCACGCCGTGGAGGTGGAGGTGGACGCCGAGACGGGCGCCGTGACCGTGCTGCGGCACGTCGCCTGCCACGACGTCGGCACGGCGATCAACCCGCAGAGCGTGGAGGGACAGATCGAGGGCGGCGCGGTGATGGGACTGGGGTACGGGGTCATGGAGGAGATCGTCGTCGAGCGCGGCGTCAACCTGTCGACCAGCTTCGCCGCGTACCTGATTCCGACCTCGCTCGACGTGCCCGACATCGAGCCGCTGCTCGTCGAGTCGGGGGACGGCAAGGGCCCGTTCGGCGCGCGAGGCATCGGAGAACCGCCGATCGGCCCGCCGGCCGCGGCCGTCGCGAACGCGATCGAAGATGCGATCGGCGTCCGGATCGCGGAGCTGCCGATCACACCGGAGCGCGTGGCGCGCGCGCTGGGACTGTTCGGCGAAGACTAGACGGAAGGCGCCGGGCGTCTATTCCGACGCTCGCGGCCCGCGCACGCGGTCTCGGCCGCCGTCGGCGGCGATCGCTCCGCCCGGCGCCTACATGCGCCGCTCACCCTCGTGGGCAAGCAGCTTGGCCTTGCGTACGGCCTCGATCCGCCGCTCCGCGAACACGTCCGCGGCCTGCGCCGTCGGGATTCGCTCCTTGCGCGCGATGCCGATCAGCGCGGACATCGTCTCGTAGATGCGCGCGACGTTGCCCATCGCGCGCTCACGGTTGAACCCGCCCGGGTTCAGGCGGTCGGTGTCGAAGATCGTGCCTCCCGCGTTGACGATATAGTCGGGCGCGTACATGATCCCCCGGTCCTCGAGGCGGCGCCCGTCCTCCTCGTCCCCGAGCTGATTGTTCGCCGAGCCGCAGACGATCCGCACGCGGAGCTGCGGGATCGTCTTGGCGTTCAGGATGCCCCCGAGCGCGCACGGGCAGAAGACGTCGGCCTGGAGCCCGGCGATGGCCTCGGGAGTTGCCACCTCGACATGGTACCGGGCAGCGAGCGCGCTCACCCTGTCCGCGTCGATGTCGGCGATGGTGACGTGCGCACCGGCCTGCGCTAGCAGCGGAATCACCTCCGAGCCGACCGCGCCGATCCCCTGCACTGTGACGGACCGGCCCTCGAGCGAGTCGCTGCCGAAGACGGCGTTCGCGCACGCCTTCATGCCCTGCACGACACCGAACGCCGTGGCCGGTCCGATCGGCCCGGCGCCGCCCCACGAGGCCGGCAGTGTGACGACGTACGGCGTCTCCATGCGCATGTACTCCATCTCGCGCAGCGTCGTCCCCACGTCCTCGCCGGTGATGTAGAGCCCGCCGAGGCGGTTGATGAACCGCCCCAGAGCGCGGAATAGCATCTCGCTCCGCTCCGCCCGGGGGTCCCCAATGACCACGCACTTGCCCCCGCCGAGGTTGATGCCTGCCGCGGCGTACTTGTAGGTCATGCCGCGCGCGAGCCTGAGGGCGTCCTCGATCGCGTGCATCTCAGACGCGTATGTCCACATACGCGTCCCGCCGGTCGCCGGGCCGAGCGTGGTGTCGTGAATCGCGATCACGGCCCGCAGCCCAACTGTACGGTCCTGGCAGAGGAACACGTTCTCGTAGTCGTAGCGCTCCATATAGCCAAGGATCGATTCCATGCGCGCCCCCTCCGAAAGGTCCTCGGCGCCTGCCCAGGCACGGTAAGATTACCAGCGCAGGGCCGTGACTCCTCTCCTCACAACGCGAGCGAGTGAGTCGCCGATCGCGCCGGGGTCCACGCGGTCTGATCCTTCGGCGCGCTGCAGTGCCTCGCTAGGTTGTTCGCGCAGGATCATGGTGCCTCGTCGCCGCCAACACAGCCTTAACCCCCTTGACCGAAAGCCTCTTCGCCTTCGCCCCAGCGCCTGCACGGCCTCAAGGGCCATCTCGTTCAGTCCCTAGTGCATTGTCCGAAATGTATTGATACTTAACGATGGGTGGTGTATGCTCAATGCATGAGCCGACCCCCTGCGCCACTGATGCTGCGGGATGAGCACCGAGCGGAGATCCACCGACAGCTGCGGCAACGGACGCTGTTG
>DATGJN010000046.1 GCA_035295165.1 bacterium | reverse complement strand
CCGGCGCCGACCGCTTCAGGCAATGTGGCAATGGCCCGTTCGGCGCGGATGAAGAGCACCGTGCCGCCCACGATCACCCCTCCCACGACCGTGAAGGTCAGGAGGAGCGCAATCCGCCGCGGGACCGCATGCCAGCCAACGTAGCCGATCACCGAACACCACTCCCGCTTGCCGAGCCGTACCGAGTCACCGGGCCGGTCTGCGGCGCTGGGCGGGATCGGCACCGATGCGAGCGTGCGAGGCGAGCGATCTGATCCTGGTCGATGACCGCGTCGCCGCGCCCGCCCGGGTGATCACCAAGAGGTGGCCATGTCACCGTTGCGGCCCCTAGCGCAAGATCATGTGCCCGGTCGCGAACAAGATGACCAGCGCGCCCAACAGAAAGACCAGCCACATCGTCGAGTCATCCTCCTTATGTTGGTGTCTGTGCCGGACGCGTCCCCCATCATTGGGCCCGGCGATCGTGTTCGCTCGAGGTGGCCGTTTGGCAACCCCACTTCGGCTCAGACGTCCGACGTACTCGGCGAGTTCTCGGTGCCCGACCACGGCGAACATTCAGGGTCAGACACCGAACCGTCGGTCCCGGTGCTGGTAACTGCGGAGGGCCCGCAGAAGGTCGACCCTGCGGAAGACCGGCCACGGGACATCGCAGAAATAGTACTCGCTGTAGACGCCCTGCCACAGTAAGAATCCGCTCAACTTGATTTCGCCGCTGGTACGAATGATCAGATCGGGATCGTCGCTCCCGTTGGCGTACACCCGTTGCCCGATCTCCTCCGGCGTGGCCTCTGCAACGAGTTCGTCCACCGTCATGCCGGGCTTGAGGCGGGCCCGGATCAGCGCCACGACCGCGTCGGCGATCTCCTGGCGGCCGCTGTAGCCAACGGCGAGGTTCAGCTGGCAGCGTGTATGGTCCGCCGTGGCGCGTTCGGCCTCGTCGATGGCCTGTCGAAGTGATGCTGGGAGCACGGAGAGGCGGCCGACGGCGCGAATGTGGCGCCGACAGGCGATCGTCGCGGGGTGTCGGGCCAGCTCACGAAGCTTCGCCTCGATCACTCGCAGGAACGGCTCCACCTCGTCCGGGGGCCGTTCCAGATTGTCGATGGAGAGCACCCAGACCGTGACCTCCGAAATGCCTAGCGTGTGAGACCACTGGAGAACGTCGTCGATTTTGCCGGCTCCGAGCCTGTATACCTCCGCCCCGCTCAGGCCGGCCTCCCTCGCGTAGCGACGGTTACCATCGAGGATCAGACCAATGTGCCTGGGAAGCCGTCCCCGGCGCAAGCCAAGCGCTTGAGCAGGCGAACGTCGCACAGTCGATAGAGAAGATTGAGGAGCGTCATGTGGGAGACGACGCCAACGCTGCCGGGGGGCGCGCCGAGACGCGGGAGCCGCGTCGTGCGGGCGGTGATGGCCGCCATGAACGCCGCCGAAATCGGCACGGACGACCCGGGAGGCCGTGGCCGTGCCCCAGCCCATAGCGTGGACCGCCAGAAAACAGCGGGACGCAGTCCATCCTTCACCGTTCCACGTCATGACAGTTCTCCGTTCATGGGCTCAGGGTCAGGCTCACGTTCACGGTCCCGTCCGAACGAAGATGTCTGAGCCAGTGGCAGACACACGTTGACCCTGGTGCCGTGCCCACGCTGACTATCGACATCAATACGGCCACCGTGGACGTCAACGATCCAGCGCGCGATCGCCAAGCCGAGCCCGCTTCCCCCCGACGCGCGGGTGCGCGCCCGGTCCGCGCGGTAAAACCGCTCAAACACATGGGGTAGATCCTCCGGCGCGATCCCGCATCCGGTATCGATGACGGCCACGCGCGTGGTACCCGCATCCCGAGTCGCGGTGATGCGAACCGACCCACCGGCGGGTGTGTACGTCAGCGCATTGTCGACGAGGTTAGCGAAGAGCTGGCGCAACCGGTCAATGTCGCCCAGGACGATCTCCGGCACTATCCCGTCAGTCGCTAAGGTGATGCCCTTCTGGCTGGCGCTCTCCCCGAACCGCTCCTGCGTCCACCGGATCACGGCATCGAGGGTAACGGGGGTGCGGTGTATTGGCACTGGGCCGGCATCCGCTCGTGCCAGCGTGAGCAAATCCTCAACAAGGCGGACAAGCCGATCGACCTCTTGCGCCATGCTGGCGAGTACGTCACGATACACGGCCGCCGTGCGCTCGCGCCGAAGCGCAACGTCCAGTTCGCCTTTCAGGATCGTCAACGGGGTTCGGAGCTCGTGAGCGGCATCTGCGGTGAATCGGCGTTCCCGGTCCAGGATCTCATCGATCCGGTCGAGCATCTCGTCGAACGCCTGGGCGAGCCGCTGCACCTCGTCGTCAGGCCCGCCCAGGTTGATCCGCCTGCCCCGGACCCCGCCGGCAATCGCCCGGGCCGTCTGGGTGATCCGATCGATGGGCGCGAGCGCTATGGAGGCGAGGAGATGGCCGACGACGGCAGCCACCAGGAGGGCACCGGCTCCGCCGACCAATAGCAGCCACCGGAGGCGCAGGAGTGGTTGGGTGATCGGTGCGAGCGTCGCCGCGACCTGCGCGACGCCGATAATGGCACCGTGGCGCGTGATCGGCGCCGTGTACATGAGCACCGGCCCCACCCCGGCCACCGTCGCTTGGGCGAACGCCGACGTGCCGGCGAGCGCGCGGCGGACCGCAGACGTGAGAGGCAACCCCGCACCTGATAGTGCTGGCGATCGGTTGACCAAGCGTCCGCGCGCATCGAGAATCTGGATCAGCGTCCCGCCGCCGGAAAGACGCCCCACGACCGACGGATCGGCGAGATCAAAGAACGCCCCTTGCTCGTTCCCGGTATCCGAACTCTCCACGAATGTGGCGAGCTGTGCGACCAGGGTCTGCAGGCTCTGCTCGGCATGCGCCCAGAGTGCCTGTGCGAAGAGGGTGTAAAGAACGAAACCGAACACCACCAGGATCGCGGAGAGGAGGCCCGCGTACCACGCGGTTAGACGTGCCCGGATGCTCCAGATCATCTCACGTCCTCAGGACATACCCCGCTCCGCGCACCGTGCGGATCAGTTGACGGGGATGCCCGTGATCGATCTTGCGCCGGAGGAGCCGAATGTAGGCATCCACCACGTTGCTGCCGGGATCGAAGGTGTATCCCCAAACCCGGTCCTCGATCACCGCACGGCTGAGGATCTGGCCGGGATGCCGCATCAAGAGATGAAGGAGTTGATACTCGCGGTTGGTGAGATCGATCGTCCGGCCGTCCCGGCTCACAGTGCGGCTCGCGGGGTCCAGCACAATGTCGGCGACCTCGAGAATCGAAGGCCGCGCCGTGCGCTCGCGGCGCAGCAACGCTCGGATCCGGGCGAGCAATTCCTCGAACGCGAAGGGCTTGGTCAGGTAGTCGTCCGCGCCGACGTCGAGGCCCACGACGCGCTGATCCACGGCATCCCGGGCGGTCAACATCAGCACCGGCGTCGTGACGCCGTCGGCGCGCAACGCTCTGCAGACGTCGAGGCCGTCGCGTTGGGGCAGCAGCAGGTCCAAAATGACAACCTCGTAGGCGCCGCCGGATGCGAGTTCGAGGCCTTCTTCGCCGTCGGAAGCCGTTTCCACGGCGTAGCCTTCTTCCTCAAGCCCGCGCTTGAGGAACTCCCGGATCTTATGCTCATCCTCGACCACAAGGATCGCCATCGTGTCAGCCCACATCTCGTGCTTTCCGATCCTCATCGTACCATAGTCGACTTGCATGAAAATAAGATGAAAGCACGGTGGGGAACGGGTTCCCTCTCGTGCAGCACGTCGCCGCCATGTCTTCGGATTTGGGCAATTAGAAACGGACGTCTGACCGCGAATGAATCGATCTCATTGGTAGTCGACGAGCTCCGGCGACACCAAGACGGAGAAGCGTTCCGGCGGATCGATGCAAATCTGGTGTGGGACGGGGACTTCGCCTCAATAGCACCTCACATGCATAATAATTCCATCTGCGCAGATAAATGCAAATATCGGCTTGATAGTATGAAGGGACGTTTTTGAGCCGGAGAATGGTTAGTGGAGCCCGACCGGGCACACCCGGCCGAAATCGTGTCGGGCGCGGATGCCCAGGCTGAACTTCGTGAGGGGGCGATGGCGATACCAACGGACTACACTGGTCTCGAGGCACGTGGGGCGGTCGCGCCGGCAGCGCAGGCCATACCTAAAGACAGGGACTCCATGGCCTCGTGGTTCTTACGCAGAGGCGCCCTGCGCGTCCCTGAAATCACTGTCTACTTCTGGATCGTGAAGGGCCTCTCCACGGCCATTGGGGAGTCCACCTCGGACTACTCCGTGCATGTCATCAATCCATACATCGCCGTGATCCTGGGTTTCATCTTCTTCGTCGTCGCGATCATCTTTCAGTTCCGCATGGCGCGCTACAATGCCTGGACATACTGGTCCGCGGTCGTCATGGTGGGCGTGTTTGGTACCATGTGCGCCGATGTGCTTCACGTGGTGATCGGCGTCCCCTACATAGTGTCGACGATCCTCTTCGCCACGATCTTGGCTGTCTTATTCATCGCCTGGGGCCGAATGGAATTGACCCTCTCGATCCACGCTATCGACACACCGCGTCGCGAGGCATTCTACTGGGCGGTGGTCGTCGCCACGTTCGCCATGGGCACCGCCATCGGCGACATGACCGCCTACACGCTCCACCTCGGCTACTTCAAATCGCTGGCGCTCTTCGCTCTGCTATTCGCTGTGCCTATCGTGGGCGGCCGCCTTCTCCATCTGAACGAGGTGTTCACCTTCTGGTTCGCCTACGTGCTTACCCGCCCGCTGGGCGCCTCGTTCGCCGACGCCCTCGGCAAGCCCACAAGCTTCGGCGGCATGGGCTGGGGCGCGGGGCACGTCAGCGTAGCGCTCACCGTTATCATCGCCGTCCTAGTCGCCTATCTGGCGAGAACGCAGCTGGAAGTGCAGCTTAGCTCCAGCGCATCCTCGGGGAGGGAAGGGTTTGCGGCGTGGTCCGAACCCGTGATTAGGTTGCTCGCCGACGATCAGCCGTCGACCGAGGCGACGACGCACGGGGCGTCCGAGGAGGTATCCGGGTGAGTCTTACGAATCTGCTCCGCATCGCCTGGCTGGCGCTGCGGCGGAACGTCATGCGGTCCGTCCTGACGATGCTCGGCATCATCATTGGCGTGGGAGCGGTGATCACGTCGATGGCGATCGGGGCGGGCGCGCAGGCAGCGGTGTTGGCTCAGATCGAGAGCCTCGGCGCGAACCTGATCGTCGTCATCCCGGGCGCGATCACGACAGGCGGTGTCAGGCTCGGGAGCGGGAGCCGCACAACCCTCAGGCTGCCCGACGTTGCGGCGATCGCCCAGACGGTCCCCGATGCCGCCGGCGCGGCGCCGTACTCGGAGACGAACGCCCAGGTGGTTACGGGCGGTACCAACTGGTACACGCAGATCGGAGGCACCACACCGGCCTACGCGACCGTGCGCAACTGGTCGGTGGCGCAGGGCCGGTTCCTGTCGCAGGCCGACGTGGACCAGGCGGCCAAGGTGGCCGTGCTCGGCAACTCCGTGGCACAGAACCTGTTCCCCTCCGGCGGCGCAGTCGGCGCAATCGTGGTCATCAAGAACGTTCCGTTCAAGGTGGTCGGCGTGCTAGCGGCCAAGGGACAGTCGGGGTTCGGCCGGGATCAGGACGACGTCGTGATGGTCCCGATCACGACCCTGCTCCATCGCCTCACCGGGCAGACATGGGTGAGCACCATCTTCGTCTCCGCGACCACACCGGAGACGGTTCCCGCGGTCGTGGACGCGACCGAGCGGCTGCTGCGGCTCCGGCACCACCTGACCGCATACCAGCCTGACGACTTCTTTATCCGCAACATCGCCGACGTCCAGCAGGTGCGCCTCGCGACGTCGCAGACCCAGGCGCTGCTGCTGGCCGGGATCGCGGTCGTGTCGCTGATCGTTGGCGGGATCGGCATCATGAACATCATGCTGGTCTCCGTCACCGAGCGGACGCGGGAGATCGGCCTGCGCATCGCCGTGGGCGCGCGCGGGCGGGACATCCTGCTGCAGTTTCTCGTCGAGGCGCTCACCCTCGCGTGCATCGGCGGGCTGATCGGCATCGGGATGGGGCTCCTCACGGCCCAGGGCACGTCGGTCCTTGGCCACTGGCCGGTGCTCGTCTCGTCGTTCTCGATTGTGCTGGGGTTCGTGTCATCGTTGCTGGTCGGCGTGGTCTTCGGATTCTACCCAGCGCAACGGGCGGCCGCGCTTGATCCGATCGTCGCGCTACGATACGAGTAGGGCGGCGGGAGACTGACAGGGAGTGGGCTCTCCGTCGTTACTCGCAAAGTGATCCTCGAAGAACGCGACTCGCAGCACCATTCACGCCTGCCCCAAACCCTAAGACACCACTTGGGCGCGGTACGGACTGACCTGCCGTCGCTACCGCAGCGCGATCGTTTCTTCGTCAGCGATCAGGCTCCGATGCGTCACCGCATAGTACTGCGTGGCCACGGCGGCAACTCGAAGGAACGGCTTGAGGACGGCAGCGACACGGCTTGGCGATAGCCGAGGTTCTCCATGACGATGACGAAGATGTGCCGGAACGATGGGACACATCCCTGACTCGCCTGTGCCCCGCCGTGGGAACTGTCCGATGGCACGGCTGCCGCGCCGGAACAGGCCCTACGGCGCGCCTCGGACTTTCCGACCATGGGCGTCGGGTGCTCCGCGGTTAGCGTATGCCCCGTGCCAACCACACCGGGGGAAACTGGCATAGCGGTCAGCACGACCACGGCCCGACTTGCGACGAGCAGGCCCTCCCAAGGCTCGCACGACCGTCCGTGGCCGGAGCCGCTGCTCACGCCGGCGTGTGGCCCATCAGCGTGAGAGCAGAAGCTCCTGCCTGAGCCGAGAGACCATCTCTGGGATCATACGCAACACGATCATCGGGCAGGAATCCGCAGTGTCCTCGATAGCCGCCGTACTGTCGTGACGCAAAGCGGTCGATCTCCATCGCGTGCACCATCCGACCTCGGGGGTCCTTCCACACGTTACGCTTCAGAGATGAAAGGATGATGAAAATCGGTTTCCCTCCAAGTTCCGTGAGCGACCTTTCATCTGTCTTTCATGACCGGTTCATCTTCCCATGGTAGCGTGAGGAACGCGAAGAGATATCTTCGACACTCAGATACCGAGGATGGTGAGCGACAATGCGGTCGACGATGCTGGAGACGCTGGCGGTCGGGGTGGTCACGGGGTTCGCCCTAGCCAGCGGTAGCCCGGTGCTAGCGCAGGGGACCCATCAGACCACCCAGGTCGAGCAGCCCACGTACGCCTGTAGTATCAAGGTCGCGCCGAACGCCAACGACGCAAGCGTGGTCGGGCAGGCGAAGATCACGCTCGCGCAGGCGCAGCAGGTGGCGCAGGCCGCCGTTCCCGGCACGCTGCTCCGGTCCGAACTGGACAGTGAGAACGGCTGTCTTGTCTACTCGGTCGAGATCCGATCCGCCACTAGGACAATCCACGACGTCAAGGTCGATGCCGGCACGGCCAAGATCGTACATCAGGAAATCGCCACGCGCATGGGGACCGAGCATGAGGGGGCAAGTGAGCAGGAGAGCGGCGCGGAGGATTAAGCCCATCCCCCCTCAGGGGCTCGTCCTCAGGGGCTCGGGCCCGCGCGCTTGCCCGAGCCCCTGCGCCGCATTCGCCGCAGGGCCATGGCCGGCACCACCCCCCACGGGGCGGCATACCAAGGTGACATGCTCACGCAAACATGATCGGCAGGAAGGTGGGAGGATGATGAGGACGCCACGAAAGGCATGGGCGCCGCTCGCTGGGGTGGTGCTGGGATGTCTTCTGCTCACCATCGGCTCGCCTGGAGGCGTATCGGTCGCTGTCGGAGCGTCCGGCACGGTGAAGACCGCACAAGCGAACCCTCCGGGTGATATCCCCGACACGCAGGCATTCGTGGTGTACCGGTCGAGCGCGGGCGGCTACGAGCTCCAGGTACCCGAGGGATGGGCGCGCACCACGCGCGGCCCGGACGTGCAGTTCACGGACAAGTTCGACGGCGTGCAGGTCACCATCACACACGCGGCGCGGGCGCCCTCTGCCGATCGGACCCGCGCGGAGGTGGTCGCCGCACTCCCGCAGTCCGGTCCGGCGGTGCACGTCACAAAGGTCCAGAACGTGCATCTCCCGAGCGGCACGACCGTCCTTGTGGAATACACGTCAACCTCGGGGCCCGACCCTGTGACCAATCGGCGGGTGCGTCTCGAGAACAGCGCCTACCTCTTCTTCAAGAGTGGGCAGTTGGCGACGCTCACGCTGTGGGCGCCCGTCGGAGCGGACAATGTCGACCAATGGGGGCGCATGGCTCGGAGCTTCAGGTGGCTATAGCATGGTCGTCTTGGAGGCGTTCGACCTCTATCGCTTCTACCACACTCGGGACGACGAGACCCGGGCGCTCCGTGGCGTGAGCCTGCACGTCGACGCCGGGGACCTTGTGGCTCTCGTCGGGCCGTCGGGAAGCGGCAAGTCCACATTGCTCGCGTGTCTTGCCGGCCTCGACGAACCGGATGGCGGATGCGTAACGTTGCTCGGCCGGCGCCTGACGCGCCGCCCTGAGGCGGAGCGGGCGGCCATGCGGGCGGCCGGGATCGGCATCCTGTTGCAGTCGGGCAATCTCTTCGATCACCTCTCAGTGGAGGACAACGTTGCCCTGGGCATGCGCCTCGCGGGCAAGTTCGACGCGCGGCGTCTCAGTGAAGTGATCGCCGCGGTCGGCCTGCACGGACGCCGCCGAGCGCGCCCCTCCCGGCTTTCCGGGGGCGAGGCCGCGCGGGCCGGCCTCGCGGTCGCCCTGGCGGCGGCACCGGTCGTGCTGCTGGCGGACGAGCCCACCGGCGAGGTCGATGCCGAGACCGAGGCGGAGATTCTGAACCTCTTTGACACGCGGCGTCGCGCTGGCGGCGCCACTCTCATCGCGACCCACAGCGACGCGCTGGCGGCAAGGGCGGACCGTATCATCCGCCTGCTGGATGGGAGGGTTGTTGATGCCTAACTTCGCGACGGAACTGCGTGGAGGCACGAGCTCGGTTCGTCCGAGAATGGTGCGGCAGGCTGCCCCCGGCCTGACGCCGGCGGTGCGCGCGAGCGAGGCCCTTGTGGTGGCACGCGAGGTCAGGCGGACGTACCACCAGGGCGCGGCCGCCGTGATCGCGCTCGCCTCCGCCACGTGCACGGTCATGTCGGGTGACCGCATCGCGGTGGTGGGGCCGTCGGGGAGCGGGAAGTCGACGCTGCTGCACCTCATGGGCGGCTTGGAGAGCCCGACCTCGGGCGAGATCTCCTGGCCGGCGCTTGGGGCGCGCGCGACCCTGCGGCCGGCCCGGGTGGCGTTGGTCTTTCAGATGCCGAGCCTGCTGCCGGCGCTCACGGCTCTCGAGAACGTGGAACTGCCCTTGCTGCTGCGCCAGGATGTCACCCCGGGCTTCGCCCGCGACGCGGCGCGGGACGCGCTCGAGCGCATAGGCCTTACCGACGTCGCCAACAAGCTGCCTGAGGAACTGTCCGGGGGCCAGGCACAGCGGGTGGCGATCGCGCGGGCGCTGGGCAGTAGACCCGCGCTGATCCTGGCGGACGAGCCCACGGGCCAGCTCGACCACCTCACCGCCGGGCACGTGCTCGATGCGATCGAAGCATCACTCGCGGATACGCCGGTCGCGTTGGTCATGGCCACGCACGATCCCGCGGTGGCCGCCCGGATGGACACGGTGTGGCGCATCCGCCACGGCGTACTGAAGGTGACGGAGTGATCCTCGGGCTGCTCTGGCTCAAGGGCCTCCTCACGGGGATTTCGGGCCGCCTCCTCGGCGCGATGGCGGGGGTCGCCCTCACGGTCGCGCTGCTCGCGTCGATCGGGAGCTTCATCGCGTCCGGGATGGCCTCGATGACCTGGCGCGCAGTCGCTGCGGTGCCGGTCGACTGGCAGGTCCAGCTCGTTCCCGGTGCCGATCCGAACGCGGTGATGGCGGCGTTGGGCCGGGCGACGGCGTACTCGGCGGTCGAGCCCGTGGGCTACGCCGACGCCGCTGGGTTTTCCGCTCGGACCGAGGGCACCGTGCAGACGACGGGCCCCGGCAAGGTCGTGGGACTCGGCCCGCAGTATCGCACGCGGTTCCCAGCCGAGCTCCGGCAGCTCATTGGGTCCCCAGAAGGCGTCCTCTTGGGGCAGCAGATGGCGGCCAACCTGCACGTCACGATCGGTGACCGCATCACGATCCTCCGGATGGGCCTGCCGCCGGTGTCCGTGACCGTCGACGGCGTCGTCGCTCGCCCCTACGCCGATTCCTTCTTTCAGGCCGCGGGCGTTCCGCCCAGCGTCGCGCCGCAGGCGCCGCCCGACAACGTGGTGTTCCTGGCCCTCGCCCAGTGGCACCGGCTCTTCGACCCGCAGGCCATGGTGCGGCCGGATTCGGTGCGGACCCAGCTCCACGTCCGCATCGCGCACAATCTGGCACCCGATCCGGTGCAGGCGTACACAGACGTGCTGGGGCGCGCCCATCACCTGGAAGCACTGATTGCGGGAAGCGGTATCGTCGCGGACAATCTGGCGGCCCGGCTGTTCGGCGCGCGCGCAGACGCCCTTTACGCAGAGGTGCTTTTCGTGTTCCTCGGCCTCCCCGGTGTGGTTCTCGCGATGCTGTTGACGTTTGCCATTGCGGCATCCGGGGCGGACCGGCGGCGGCGCGAGCAGGCGCTCCTGCGCATCCGCGGGGCGTCCGTGGCGCAGTTGCTGCGCTTGGCGAGCCTGGAGGCGCTGACCGCCGGGGCCGGCGGGGTTGCGATTGGTCTGGGCGCGGTTGCCCTCACCGCCAGGATGATCGCGCCAGCCGGCACTTCTGGGGACGCGATGGTCGCCTTCTGGCTGGCGGGGGCGGCGCTGGTCGGCCTCGCGCTCGCGCTTGTAGCCGTGCTCTATCCTGCGTGGGTCCAGGCACGGCGGCCCCCCTGGCTCGCCGCCCGCTCGGTGGTTGGCCGCCCAAGCATATCCTTGTGGCAGCGCGTCTACCTGGATCTCGTGCTTCTCGTCATCTCGGGGGTGGCGTTCTGGGTGACTGCGCGCTCGGGGTATCAGGTCGTGCTGGCACCGGAAGGGGTGGCGCAGTCGTCGATCTCCTACCAAGCCTTTCTCGCACCGGTCTGCCTGTGGCTCGGCGTGTGCTTGGTGGCGATCCGGCTCGGGGAGGGGAGCCTCGGCCGGGGCCGGCGCGCGATCGAAAGCCTCGTGCGGCCTCTGGCTCGCAACCTGGCGGGAGCCGTAGCGGCCTCCATGGGGCGGCAGCGCGTCCTGGTCACGCGCGGCGCGGTGCTCGTCGCGATCGCCGTGTCCTTCGCCATCTCGACCGCGGTGTTCGACACCACCTACAACGCGCAGGCGCGCGTCGACGCGGAGCTCACCAACGGCGCCGACGTGACGATCACCGGAACGACTGTGGCCCCGCCCGGGAGCAAGCTCGCCGAGCTGCGGGCTCTGCCGGGTGTGGCGGCCGCCCAACCGATGCGGCACCGGTTCGCGTACGTCGGGAACGATCTCCAGGATCTCTACGGCATCGATCCCGCGCGCATCGGCGAGGCGACTGTGATGTCGAACGCCTATTTCGCCGGCGGCAACGCCCGGGCGACGCTCGCGACACTCGCCGCGCACCCGAACGGAGTGCTGGTTTCCGCGGAGACCGCGCGCGACTACCAGCTCACGCCGGGCGACCGCGTGAATCTCCGGCTGCAGAACGCGCGGGATCATCAGTACCAAGTGGTGCCGTTCCAATTCGTCGGCATTGTCCGGGAGTTTCCGACGGCGCCCAAGGACTCGTTCCTGGTCGCGAACGCCCGCTACGTCGCGCAACAGACAGGGACGGACGTGGCGGAGGTCGTTCTGCTGCGGACCAGGGGGCACCCTGCGCAGGTTGCCGCCCGTGCCCAAAGCGTGATCAGCGGCCTCCCGGGCGCGCGGGTGACGGACATCGGCTCGACGCAGCGCGCCATCAACTCCACCCTGACCGCCGTCGATTTGCGCGGGCTGACCCGGCTGGAGCTGGGCTTCGCCATCTTGCTGGTGGCCGGAGCGGCCGGTCTCGTCCTAGCGCTCGGGTTGGCCGAGCGCCGCCGCACATTCGCGATCCTCTCCGCGCTGGGGGCCACGGACAGACAACGTGGTGCATTTCTGTGGAGCGAAGGAGTGGTCATTCTGGGCGGAGGCAGCGTGATTGGCATCGTTACGGGGTTCACGATCGCGCAGATGTTGGTGACATTGCTGACGGGAGTCTTTGATCCACCACCCCAAACCCTCGCCGTGCCCTGGCTCTACCTTACGGTTCTAGGTGTCGCTGCCGCGGCGTCGACCGCAGGTGCCGTCCTCAGCTCACTCACCGTGTCACAGCGGCCCCCGGTGGAAGCCCTGCGGAAACTCTGATGTATCACCCCGTCTGCTGCTGGGCAGCAGTCGCACGTCGCAGCGCCATCTGCGACAGTCAACCGCGACAACCGCCTATTCCATCATGGTTAGCTGGCAAACGACATGGGAATCCTGACCGCGCGGTGACGGTGGGCGAAACAGAGGCACGTAGCGCCTGGGCCCTTCGGACGGTGCACCGACATCCGCGTGGGCTGCCGCCAGCGCACCGCCGGGTACCGTAACGGCAACCAGCGCGGGACCGGAGTTGTTCCCCTGGCGGATCGAGTAGACGAGCACCTCCAACAAGCCTTGCGCCCCGCCCGTGAGACCCACGAACGGGACCGCATCATTAACCGCCGCTCGTTCACGCAGGAGGTGGCGAGCCAACGCACGGGCGCGTTCTGCTGCTGTGCCTCCTATGACGATGTGTGTGTGCCTGGGATCCAAGCCCCCAGTACCAGGGTAGGCGAAGATCCCAAACCCAAGCGCGAGCAACACGAGGAGCGCGACGTGCCGGCGCATCCGGTCCCAGGCCGGGCTGGCAACGGCAACTGCCAACGACATGGATGGCAAGCAGGGGTGAACGGCGTGTTGCGGTCAGGGATTCGCGATCGATATGCGCATAGTGATTGCCGGCTCGCGTGATCGACTGCGCGTCTGGGCATCATAGATCACCGATTAGCCACAATCTCTCGCGAGCGGCTGCAGAGCCCGGGCGCGCCAGCCCCCGGGGTCAGCGCGAGGGAGCTAGCTCGACTCGGTTACGCAGATGAAGATTGGCCGGGATGTTCTCTAGGTGGCCCTTGACGATACTCTCAGTGATGTCCAGACGGGACGAAATCTCCGTGTCGGCCAAGCCGGGCGCAACCAGGGCCAGGATCTCCTGCTCTCGCACCGTCAGGTTGGTAGTGGTATGCCGGGCAGGCAGCGCTGCGCTACTCACTGCGGCACCGCAGCAGCTAACGCCTCGGAGCCGGATTCTTCGCCGGACTGGCGTAGACGACGTACCAGGTCCCAAGCGTGTCCTTGACGCCCTGGCCTATGACTTGTCCGGGTGCCCGATCGACAAAATAGGTGTAGAGTGGCCAGCCGTCGTACGTCACCTGCTTCTTCCCGTCCTTGCGCATGATCGTGCCGAGGGCATGCTGACTCACACCGGGACCGGCGATGGGCTGGCCACCGGGCGTGGGCGACAGCACCGGCCAGAGCTGCAGGCATGCCGAAGTAGAGCAGGCGCTTGCATCTTTCTTGTCGGCAGTGTATCGATAGAGCACCATTCCCTTCGCGTCGACGAGAACGTCCCCGAGTTTGGTGTGCGCCGCTTTCACCGTGGGCACGGAGGAAACTGGAGCGTTCGCCGCGGCCGATGCCGGCGCGGCCTGCGAGACGGTTCCCGTCCCACCGATGGTCAAGCTTGCAAGCAACGCCGTGACGGCGATCGTTGTCGGGATCTTCGCCAAAAGTGCGTAAAAATGAGCTAAGTACCTACCACGTGCTCGAGTCATTCGCGGTCCTCCTAAACCTAGGCATATAATGTCCTACGGGCCGGAGCGGTTTGAGTTCTCACTGCATCGGTCTCTCAGGGCCTCGTGCGCCCTCCCCGGGGCCTCGTCTGCGCAATAGCGCAGTCGATGGACGCGGGGTTCAGCAGCTCGGATCACAACGCTCTCCCGTCCCTGCGTCGAATACGCGTCCGGCGTCCTCTCATTGGCTTCCCGCTGCACCGGCCTACCGACTGCCGTGAACACGTTTCCTCGAAAAGCCACCCTACGAGTACGAACGTAAGAATCGCGACTACCGAGGCCACATCCGAGAGTACCTCACCGGCGGAGCCGGCCCCAGTGCCGCGAGCAGGGTGCAAAAAGCCTCCGAAGGGGGTGATCGCGTCCACGGCACGGCGCGCTGCCTGGTCTACCCCTCCATACCGCCGCCGGCTCAGCGGAACCGCTCCAACACCTCTTGCGCGCGATCGGAGCGTGCGACAATGGCGATGCGATCGCCGACGAGCAGGTACGCATCCCCGCGCGGCACGATGACCTTCCCGCCCCGGTGGATCGCTATGACCAACACGCCCGGCCCGAGGTTCACGTCCCGCAACATCCGTCCGGCGACACGCGAACCCGGCGTGATGACCGGTTCGAGCACCACCGTTCCGGCCGTCGTCGCCGGGGGCCAGCGGTCAACGGCCGCAGAGTCGCGCCGCGACGCCTCCGTGCGGTGATGTCCCTCGACGCGACCGGGTGCCTCCGCGAGCGTCCCAATCAACGCGTCCAAGTCCTCGGCCTGCCTCGCAGGCAGCAAAATCGAGAGCCGATCGCCCCGTCGGAGCTCCGTTTGACCGTCCGGGACAAAGCTCGAGCCGCCCCGGCGGACGGCCAGCACGAGCGATGAGGGTGGCCAGGGCACATCCGCAATGCGCCGGCCCGCGATCACCTCAGCGCCCCGGAGCTCGAGATCGACAATCCGATAGTCTCGTAAGGATGTCGAGAGCTCGCCGGCAGGGTCGCGCACGGCCTCTGGCGCTCCCGCCTTGACCGCCTCATCCGTCCGCCTCGCCTCGGCAATGGTCCGCTCCAGGCGTGCATGATAGGCACTCAGGATGTCCCGGTGCGTCAACCAGCCAATAAGCCGATGGCTGTCACGATCGAGGACCGGCAGCCCATTGTCGCCGTGACGCAACGTGACTTGCAGCGCTTGCTCGAGCGTCTGGTCAGGCGTGAGTGCCGGTGTGTCCTGGGCGAGCTCACCGGCGACGGCATCGAGGGCATTGTCGCGCATCGCCTGCTCGACCTGCCGGAACGTCACGGTCCCGCGGAGCGCGCCCGCCGCATCGACGACCGGCAGCGCATCCC
Source organism: bacterium (assembly GCA_035295165.1). Lineage (NCBI taxonomy): Bacteria > bacterium. The sequence goes on along the minus strand of DATGJN010000046.1, from coordinate 10,469 downwards.
AGCCGTCGTCGGTGAACCGCGCGATCACCTCGCCGAGCGCCATCTGCTCCGACAACGCGGCGGGCACCGGCCGCATGGCGCTCCCCACCGTCAGCACCTCCATGAGGTTGGCCGCCCGCCCGCGTCGGATGTCGATCCCCCGACGGCGCAGCTTCAGCGTGTAGATGCTCTCGTTCGTGAGGACCCGGCTCACGCCGGTCGCGAGCACCACGGCGAACATCAGCGGGAGGATGATCTGGTAATCGCCGGTGAGTTCGAAGATCATGATGATGGCCGTGATCGGCGCCTGGGCGGCGCCGGCAAACACCGCGCCCATCCCAATGAGGCCGTACGCCCCGGCCGGCCCGGCGATCCTGGGAAGGACTTGATGCATCAGGTCGCCGTACGCGGTGCCGAGCATGGCCCCCATGAACAGCGACGGCGCGAACACGCCCCCGGAGCCGCCGATGCCGATGGTGAGACTGGTCGCCACGATCTTGCCGATCAGCAGCAGCGCGAGAAACCCCAACACGTACTCCCCGCGGATCGCGCGCTCCAGCACCGGGTACCCGACCCCGTACATCTGCGGCAACACGACCAGCAGCAGCCCGAGTGCGAGGCCGCCCACTCCTGGGCGGAGCCATCCGGGGCCGCGCCACAGGCGGTCGCAGAGATCTTCCGTCCCGTACAGCACGCGAATGAACGCCACGCCGACGACTGCCGCCAGGACCCCGAGCCCGGTGTAGACCAGATACTCCCACGGAGAACTGAGCTTGAACGCGGGGAGTACCAGGAACGGATGCGAGCCAAACGCGGCCCGGCCAATGATGTCGGCGACCACGGAGGCCACGACCACCGCGCCGAACGACTCGACTTCGAAGTCTCGCAGGATGAGCTCCAAGCTGAAGAACACCCCGGCAATGGGCGCGTTGAACGTGGCGGAGATACCACCTGCAGCGCCACAGGCCACCAGCAGTCGCAACCGGGATTCTGACGTGCGCACCAATTGCCCGAGCGTGGACCCCAGGGCCGAGCCGATCTGTACGATCGGGCCTTCGCGGCCCACCGATCCGCCGGACCCGATGCACAGCGCGGACGCGAGCGACTTGATCACGGCGACGCGCGGACGGATACGTCCTCCGCGCTCAGCAACGGCGAGCATCACCTCCGGTACACCGTGCCCCCGCGCTTCTCGCGCAAACAGCTCGATCAGCGGGCCGTAGATGAGCCCCCCGACCACGGCGGCGAGCACGACAAACCACGGACCGAGTTGCGGGATCCAAGGGTGCGCCGCGGGACCAACGGCGCTGTAGTCGGTCGTCCCGCTGAAGACCCGGGTGAACGCAACGATGAGAACGCGGAACGCGATCGCGCCCAGCCCGGCGCCCGCCCCGATCGCCACCGCCAGGGCGATGAGGCCCGTCGGGGCGCCACGCAGCCACTCATAGGCACGGAGGACCGGACGATCCGGGATGAGGAAGGAGCCGATCCCCCACCGGGCCGATGCGGCGCGATCGTCAAGCATGTCCCGAGAGCCGCTCCAGGAGCACGTCGACGGCCTTCCGGATATTCGTCCAACGGAACCCTGATGGGTCCAGCCCACCGTGCAGGATCAGACCGTCACTGAGCGCCAGGAGCACGGCGGCGAACGCGTTCGCGGGGATCTCGACCAACTCGCCGTCGGCGATGGCTCGCTCAACCCATGCGCGCAGGAGCATGCGACGATGTCGGACCGTTGCGGTGAACCGCTCGCGCACGGCCTTGTCCGTGAGCATCTCTGCCCACAGGTCGGCTCGGACTTGCACGCGCGCGGGATCGTCCCCGCGCCCCAGCATGGCACGGACGAATTGCCGAAGCCGGTCAACACTCGAGAGGGAGTCCGATTCGAGCCGCTCGACGATGCGATCCAGCGCCTCCGCATCGTCGGCGAGGAGCGCCAACAGCAACGCCTGTTTGCTCTCGAAGTACCCATAGAACGCGCCCTTACTCAACCCCGCCTCGGCACAAATCTCATCGACCGACATCGCGCGAAACCCCTTGTGGCTCGCGCATCGCCAAGCCGCGTCCAGGATCTGTTGCCGGCGTTCGGTACGCACACTCAAGGATATGCGGGGCACCATCCCACCTCCAGCGTCTCCCTACTTGCAAAACTGACCAGTCAGTTTATACTATAAGCGAAGTCTCGGGCACATTTCAATCGGTTGGCTCGACTCGCTGGTACGACATCCCGCCGGGGAGAGGAGAGCAATGGTTCGGCTGGCCCTAGTGTCCTGAGTCAAAAGTTGCTTTCATAATTCTGAGCCCCGAGGTGCTGATAATGTTGGCGAATCTCATCAGACCATGTTAGCGGATCTCTGATTCAGGACACTAGGTGCGGACAGTCTCTGGGGGACGTTCTCGAGTCCCAATGAACGCCTCGCCTACGTGACCGGGTTCGCGGATGCCATGCACGCGGTCGAGCAAACGATCAATGGGCGCCCAATGCAGACCGACGAGCAATTCAGACAGTCGCTTTTTGACCTGGTGATGGCGGGCGAGGCGATGGGTTCGCGCTGGTGGAGAGCCTCATGCACTGCGAGACGAGTATTCAGTGAGGAGAGTCACCGCCCTCGCCGCTGCGGGCGCGAGGCAAGGAGCCCAGGCCCGATGCGAACACGTCTCGCATGCCTGCGGCGTTCAGGCCGCGATGCACTGGCTCCAGCGAACATGAGATTTGGGACCAGGCCCCGTCTGAGTTCCCCCATGGGCCGACGCCGTTGCAACATCGCCCCGTGGCTCCTTGCCACCATCTGCGCGACCGCCCATCCGACACCCGGTCAGGAAGGGCCATGCCTGCTTGCGTAGGCGGTGATCAGACGAACGCCGCCGCGCGTCTGTCGCGACCGCGAGGCGTGCTCAGACTCCTGTTCCGGGCGCCTACCGTGCTGTACCGCGTCGGCCTCGGCTGGCTCCTCGGCCATCGGCTCGTCCTGCTGACGCATCGTGGCCGCAAGACCGGTCGGATCCGCCGCACCGTCGTCGAGGTCGTTCGGTATGATCGTGCGACCAAGGCATGCGTCGTGGCATCCGCATGGGGCCGCCAGAGCGATTGGTATCGCAACATCAGGAAGACCCCGGCTCTGTTGGTCGAAATCGGGCACGATCGCTACGTTCCGGCCCAGCGATTTCTCACTCGCGAAGAGGCGGTGGCCGAACTTCGAGACTACGAACGCCGTCATCCGCGAGCCGCACGGGCGATCGGTCGGTACTTGGGGGTCGTGTTCGATGGAACGGAAGCCTCGCTGTCTGCACTGGCGGCCGCCGTCCCGATGGTCTCATTCTGGCCGATCGCGACGAGTGCTGCAACATGGAGGACGCAGCAGTGTAGCGCGCCGCCACGCGAGGGCGTGGGGCTTGGGTAGACAGCCTGCAACCCGACATCGGAGTTCGGGGGGTGTGTACATACTGGGACGACACTGCGTCATGGTCAGCTGTGTCATCGGCGTGATGGCGGTTCTGCCGCTTCCGTCGCGGGCCGGCCCTGCCGTCGTGTCGCTCAGCACGCCGCTTCAGATTGAGGTAAGCGGAGATCCCGCACCGATCAGCGTCCTGCGTCGGGCAATTCGGATCGCCGCACACAGCGCCTTCCCCGAACTGCAGGACGCGGAGATCGCGCTCGCGGCAACCCGGCCCACGCTCACCGCCCTCCCGTCCGGGCGATCTATGCACGTCCGGGCCGATTTGGCGGTGATGACACCGGGGACCGGCACCATCGTGTGGGTCGTCTCGGTCACGCTCGTGAATGTCACGGTACCCTGGCACGACGCACAGCAGCTCTTCGTGAGCGACAGCCCGGAAACCGTCGACACCGACGGGATCCTCTACTCGGGCATCATCCGAGGGGGACGCGCAGCCCGCATCCTGTACCATCACCAGAACGCCAAGGCCACCCGCGACATGTGGCTGTCGTTGGGGCTCACCAACACCTCGCCGGACCCCGTGCAAGTGTGCATCTTCGGGGCGACGGGCGGACCGGCCGCTGACGAACTGTTCGCCGGCCATTTCGCCGCACGGGGGTTCCTGGAGCAGTACCAGGCGCGTGCGGGCATCGTGGTCAACGTACCACCGGCCGGGTTTGTCCCGATCCTGGCCACCAAAGTACCGCCCGATCAGGTGGCGAGTGGCCTCGCGCAAATTGCGGTGCTCCGTGGCAGCGGGGTTCAAGTACAATTGGAGGCGCAGTTCCCGCGGATCGGTGAGCCACCGGTGTTCAGCCGCGTCTTGCCGATGGATACCCAGCACCAACGCGGTGTGTTCGGGGCGCCGCTGGTGCAACGGAATCTCTCATACACGGTGGCCGGTCCGGTCGCGCAATTGTGGCTTGGCGCGGATCAGGACCTGCTCCGGGACGAGATGAACGGGGCGCCACTCCAGGGGAACTACGGCGTGGTCTACTCGTTCGACGTGCGGTTGACCAATCCCGGACCTGATCCCCGCGTCGTGGCGCTTATTGTCCACGCCAACGGCGGGCCCGCGGCGGCAGCCATCGTAGTCAACGGCACGCTAGAAGATCTGGCGATGGTGCAGCCGGACGCGCCGCAGCCGGCCGCAACGCTCAGGATTCCCGCTGCCAGCAGCGTCGATGCGCACATATCCACCATGAGCGAGGCCGGATCATACTACCCACTCCTCATGACTGTGGGACCTCCCTAGGACCGGCACACTTCCCTCCGGTGGCGTTGCGAGTGCTCGCTTGCGGCTGCGATGATATTCGATCTGGTCTGGAGACGCAGAGCGGGAATCGAATGGTATCAAAGCTCGACCGATGCACAGGAATGGGCGATGGTTGCGACGCTGTTCTTTCGCTGTTTTTGAGAGGTTCTCAGTATGATCAACGGAACAGGTATGGGAGGTGTGAACAATGACGCTCAACGCGACCAGATTCGGCTTGGCCGGTGGAATCTTGTGGGGGGCAGCGCTGTTCGTCCTCACTCTGATTTCGGTTCCGACGGGTTTCGCTGGACCCTTCTTGAAGGTGATCGAAAGCGTGTACCTCGGCTATCACGTGAGTGTGCTCGGTAGCGTCGTCGGCTTGATCTACGGTTTCGTCGACGCGTTCGTCGGTTTCTGGCTCTTCGCTTGGCTCTACGAACGCCTCGGCGGTAACGCATAGCCGAGATATCCGCGTGGTTCGAAACCAGACTCCCCCCCTATCGCCGCGATGGCGCGCGGGCGGGGGGAAGGGGGCCTGTGGCACCACGAGTACCGAGTGCTGCCCGCCCGACTCGCCGCGCATTGCGCTCGTTGGACCCGGATCCGGGGCGACCCGGCGTCCAGCGGTATGTGTGGGCGCACCTCAGCCTCTCCCTTACTTGTGTTGAGCCACGGCAGACGCACGAGCCGCCGCGCCAAGGACGCACCCTAATAACCTCGTTTGATTGACAAACTGACTAGTCAGTTTATACTATCAGTTTATGCTAAAGGAAAAGCGCGCGAAAGTTTGTAAGGTCGGGGACCCAAACACTGCCAGCGTTTCGGTTCGCAATCCACAGGAGGTGATGCGGAAATGGCACGATGGTGGGCTGGCAGTCTCGTTGTGTTGTTGTTCCTTCCCCTGGCACCTGCGAAGGGCATTGCCGCCATGGGTGAAACGCCTATCACGCAAACTGGGAGGACCATGCACTATCGCCTGACGCTACAGATCGGTCCGATGGAGACCATGTATTCCAAGGCCGATGCCGCCAAAATGCACCCCACGGCCGGTGAGATCATGGTGGGCGGTGCCATGGTGATGCCAGGGGACGCCATGGCTGGCCAAACGAGCCCGATGGCCACGGATACCCGGCATCTCGAGGTTCACGTGACCAGCCTCGCCACGGGAAAGGTCGTAACCGATGCGATGTGCCAGATCACGGTCACGAACGAGGCCACCAAGACGAGCCAGACCGTCCCGATCGCTGTGATGTACGGGGTCAAGGAGGGCCCAGCCGACTGGCACTATGGGAACAATGTTTCCATGGCGTCAGGAACTTATACGGTGAAGGTCGTGGTGAACGGAGAGCAGGCCCTCTTTCACGTAACCATCCCCAAGATGTAATCGCCCTGAGAGCACGTTTCGGGAGTGGAGCTGAAATTGCGTCGTGCTCCCGATGATCGGGAGCGAGACCGGTAACGCGTCGGCCGGGATCTTGTACGTCGGCGCAAAACCTTCCGGGCGATGGTGATTTCCTACCGCACCAGAAGCTCGGTGGGGATGTCCATGATCGAGCACTTGTCGGGCATTCCCGACAATGTTCCTGCATTCTGCACTTGCCGCAGTGGCCGGTCCCGCGCTGCGATCCGCGAGATCATCGGAGGTGACAACATCTACCGGCCCAACGTCGCCGTGGCGCCCCTCGCTGCGGACATCGCGCGTCTTTTCCGCCGCTACACCCACCAGGTCCATCTGGAACTCGCCGCATTTCAAACTAGGCTAACGATAACATCCCCAGCGGCCTCGGGGCGATTCCTCACTCTCGTTGCGCCGCGGGCGCAACGGAAGGCCTGTTCCAGGGGGATTCAATGACACCGAACCGGCCGCTCGATGGCATTGACAAGAAGATCCTTTATCGAGACGCCACCAGCGAAGACACCGAAGCAATCGCCGATTAGGATGAAATGATACCCAAGAGAATTCTGCTGTTTGCCCCTGCGGCTTTCAATCTGGCCGAGACGACGCGTATGATCGAAATTGCCAAGGGGAGTCGTTGCCCACGATACCGCAAGCAAGATATTTGAACCTGAATCCGGCGTGAAAATCATCAAATCCGGAGGTGCTCAGTCCGATCGAAGGCGTGCTTGATTGCAACCGAGTCTGGGAGCGCCGGTGGGAATCTCAGCGTCAATCCCTGGCTGAGACGCACCGCCTCCGCTGGGAGCCAGAGGAAACGCGGACGCGACGTCCCCAAGGTCATCGTTGTGGTACGCGGCGGGCAAGCAGAGGCGTTTCCACCAGTTCATCAGGTTGTAGCCAAAGAGCAAGAGGTGAAAGTACGCCTCGTTGGCGGCGAACTGCCCGGTGGGGATCTTGGCCACCGGATAATCGGCGCGGAGTTCCTTGATGATCAGATCGACCGCAGCCTGGGCGTTGTAAAAGCGGTAGACGGCAATGGGCCGGATGCGGAAGTTGGTGACGAACGCATGATAGCTGTAGCGCCCGCTGGTGAACAGCGTCGTCTGGCGACTGTCTTCTTCCGGCAGGGTCTTGCGCACCACGACAAAGCGATGGGGTCGAGGCCAGCCACGCGGCTGGTACGGGCACTCGGCCAGTGCCAAGTCGCGCCCGACCTCTGTGTATGCTAACCCCGTGACGAGTCTCTTGAGCGGCGGAGCCAGGCGAGCAACGATGACGAACTTTCCCCGGTGCGCTTCGATCGCCCTGACAATCTTGTAGTCGAAGAAGCCCGGGTCGACGCGGACCCGTATTTGATGCGCCGTAGCGGGCGCCTTGGCGATACACGCCCGGAGCAGCCACACGGCCCCCGTCGCCGTATGAATGTCGCCAGGACGCAGTTCCCCATGCCAGAAATCCCTGGTCTGGCCCTCGAAGCAGACCAGGGGGTGATACGAGGGCCGGCCGCGCTTGCGAGAACTGCAGCTTCGGCGAGCCTGATGCCCGTACAGCGTCAACACGGTGGAGTCCAAATCGAAGCACACGGCGCAGCGGCCGCGGGCGCTGGCACATCTGAGCCAGGAGATGATCGTGGAGACGGCGGAACTTCGGTAAGCCCCGAAACGCGAACCGTCGGAGAATGGCTTCGTCGAGCGATTGCAGGGCACGATCCTCACCGAGCTGTGGCGCGTGGCGTTTCGTCGCACGTACTACACGAGCACGGCACAACTGGAGCAGGATCTGCAGGCGTACCTGCGCTTCTACAATCGGGACCGACCGCACCAAGGGTGCCGGACGCAGGGCCGGACGCCCTATCAGGCCCCTTCTTGGATAGCGTGGCCGCAATGCCGAAAGAGGAGGTGGCGCCGCAGGTGGCGTGAACTAGCAGACGCGTCAGGAGACCCTGGGTGTCTCCCGATCCTCAGCTAAATACAGCTTAGGGACCTCCAATGTAACATCCCTGGTGCGGCGCCGGCCGTGTTCCCCGTGGGCGCGATTGCCGCACTCGGCGCCGCCGAATGGGTTGCGCTTCTGGATGGTCTGTGTGAGCAGTGGGGCGACTGCATTGTCACCCCCTTACGGGAACTGTCATCGAGAGGGGCGCACCGATTCCTGCACGCGGCACCGCCACGGCACCCGGACAGGCGGCCCGCCCTCAGAACCCTTGTCCAACATGGCGAATCGAAGGCCAGGTCTGTGGGTTCGAATCCCGCCAGTACCGAACTGACGTTACTGAACGTCATCTTGCGCTATCCCTCATTTCATTGGCTTTCTGCGTTCGTGCCCACGCCGGTTCACCCGCGTCCTGACTGCTGTCGCGGCAGCCCACGTCACACTGGCGACACACATGCGTCCACTAGAGAGACGATAAGGATCCGCCTATACGTCGGACTTGTTCACGATGGTTTTCACACGAGCGATCTCAGCCGCGCGCTCCACCAGCTCGCAGACCACGGCGTGTGGAAGTTGCCGGGTCTTTCGGGCGATCCGACGGCAGTATGCGAGCGCGTCACGCGACAACCCAAGTTCACACAGGAGGCCAAGAGACGCCTCAAAGCGTGCACGCTTCGATAGGCCGTCTGAGGACAAATCGCGCTGGGTACGGGTGCCGAAGGGTTGCCGCATGGCGTCTCTCTCCTTCCAGCCAAACGCCGGCCAAGGTCCGTCTGCCATATGCCTGCCCAGTCCACCGCAGCGTTAGACATCGGCGCTCAGGGTGAGCGCGGCCCGCGCGATAGCCGTGAATCATCGTAGGTTCCGAACCCCGGTCACCCCAACGCGAACCTGCTCTGCTCACCTCGTTCGCAAAGGAGGGAGGCTCCGATGTCCCCCTAACCGCGGTGGCGATTGAAGAGTCGGGGCGACCTTCGGGCCGCCCCGACCACTCTGAGGCCGCCCTTGGAACACGCCCAGACCACGACCTCATCCGGGGTACGGTGCGGGGCGACCTTAGAGCGGCGGGGTGCGAACGATGTGTCGCGGAAACACGTTCAATCCAGAGCTCACGGACGTCCACCGGCTGTTCCGGCGGTTCCTCGAACCCGTACAGGACATCCTCATGTTAGCCCTCGGGCTGGCGCTGTTTGGCCTCATGACCCGCCGCCTTGCAGAGCTGGCTCGCCAGCTTCTCACTCCGACGATCGAATTCCGGACCGTGATCGCGAGGTGTTATTCATGCTGGTCATGGTTCGCGTTGGTGCGCCGGTTTCTTATCTACCTGCAGGAGCACCAGTTCGCGGTGGACTTCATGGTAGAACTGGGCATCGTGGCGACTCTCCGGGAGGTCGTGCTGCGGGGCGCGGTCGAACTCAGCCGGGAACAAATCACGGCCCTCAGCGTGTTCCTCCTCGCGCCCGGTTTTCTGTCCGAGTCGGCGATGTGCGTCCTCTGAACAGCTCAGACGTCGGCGGCGCGCGCGCGGCCAGCCGCGAGGCGGCGAGTACCCTGGGTTCCAAGCAAACTCAAGTCGGTAGCGCGATCGCGAGCGCTCCTGGCAGCCTCCCCGAATTCGGCGCGCACGCCTGAGCGTTCCCTGCGCGCTCGGGGCGCGCGGGGAAGCTCGCAATGGCGAATCCCTCCCCCGTCGGCACGGCGAAGGAGAGCTGAGCATCGGAGGCATTGCCAGCCTGCGGGACGCTATGAAGAGCCTGCAGCCCTACAGGAAGTTCGAACCAACTACCCTGGCCGGTCTGGAAGCTAGCCGCACACGCTAAAGGCAGCGATTGACGAGCAGTTGTACCGCTGACCCGGTCCCACCACCGCCCCACACGCCGTCCGCCCAAGACCGGAAGACCCCGAGCCGATCGCCCCGGGCGTCCAAACACTGGAACAGGGTAAGCGTCTTTTGGCTGCTGATCGAGCCTCCGCCCGCAGCCGCCTTCGCGAATACGGAAACCGTGTCGTACACCCCCGCGGCGTAGCCGTTCTTGAAGGAGTCGCTACTGCTCTGGATATCGGACACCCCCTCAAAGTAGGCTCCCGGCGATGCGACTGCTGCCACGCCACATCCGGCGAGGAACGAAAGCACACATCCTGCGATGAACTTCTTCACCGTTTTCCGCCTCTCTCCGTCGGATGGGCCGCCCGCCCAGTGTCCCCCACCCGAGGGCGGCTATCCGCGGATGGTAGTTGTCGGAGGTAGTTCGCCGGGCGCCCGTCAGGATCCCCCGCCCGGCCGGAGGGCCTCCAGCGCTCATACGACGGACGATCACGGGGTCCCCTAGCAGGCTACGGAAAAATCAGGTGCGAGCATGACCATGCCTCCGGAACCGCAATCAGTTCGCAGCGCGCGTCCGTCGGTTAGCGCGTCCGCGCCGGTGGCGCAAGGACCACGAGCAACGCGGGTATGTGCCTCACGCCC
>DATGJN010000045.1 GCA_035295165.1 bacterium | reverse complement strand
AGATCGCCCGCCGCACGTCACGGCTGTCGGAGCGGAGACTCATGCCGCGCGGTCAATTCCCCGCGGACGCCGCGGCGGGCGGCTCGTTGACGTCCTCCAGGAACAGATCGTCGGAGATCTCGTCGAACGCGTACGCTTCCGCGTACCGCCCCCACCCGACCAGGACGTTCAGCTGTCGGCGCGCCTCCTCGAAGCTGAAATGACGCTCCAGTTCGTCCAGGATACCCTCCGCGGACATGCGGTGGTCCTCGCGCTCGGTAAGCTGGTGCACGATCTCCTGGGCGGGATTGACCTTGGCCAGCAGGGCCAGGCGGAATATTTCCTTCTTCTCCTGGACGGTCGCGCTCGCGAGCGCGTTGCCGTGGTCGGTCAGCTCGAGATCTCCGGCCGTGGCGACCGCGAACCCCAGCAGCTCCGCGGCTTCCACGGCGGGCAGCAGGTCCTCGACGTCGAAGTGCAGTTCGGCGCCCACGCGTGCGAGGTCCGCTTTGCCGCCCTGATCGTGCACGAGCTCCACGAGGCCGATGATCAGCCCCACGGGTGCATCCGGGAGGCGGGGAATCAGCGGTTTCAGGTGTTCGAGGCGCCGCGACCGGTCTCCGGTGAGCAGCTCGTATACGCGCTCGACGATGCGTTGGAACTGTGGGGATCGCCGGTCGCGCCAGTGCGGCAGCTCGGGCCGAACCTCGTCGACAATGCGCGCCGGATTGGCGGCGAGCACGATGATGCGGTCGGCCATGAACACGGCTTCCTCGATGCTGTGCGTCACGATCACGATCGCGCGGGTGGGGAAGCGGCGCTTCAGCCACAGCTCCAGCAGGTCCGTGCGCAGGTTTTCGGCGGTGAGCGGGTCGAGGGCGGAGAAGGGTTCGTCCATCAGGAGCATGTCCGGTTCGACCGCGAGCGCGCGGGCGAAGCCGACACGCTGCCGCATGCCTCCCGACAACTCTTTCGGGAACGCCGATTCAAAGCCGTCCAGACCGATCAGGTCGATCACGGCGACCGCCCGTTCGCGGCATTGCGCCGGTGCGGCGCCGGCCGCCTTGAGCCCCAGCTCCACGTTGTCCAGGACGGTCAGCCACGGGAACAGCGCGAACGTCTGAAATACCATGGCGACGCCCGGGTTCGGCCCGTCGAGGGGTTTGCCGCGATACCGGACGGTGCCGGTCGTGGGGCGCAGCAGGCCCGCCAGGACCCGCAGCAACGTCGACTTCCCGCAGCCAGAGGGGCCCAGCAGCGCGAGGATCTCGCCGGCCCGGACCTGCAGCTCGATCCGATCCAGGACGGTGATCTGTCCCCCACCCGGCCGTCCATACGCGACGGTCACGTCTTTTGTGTCCACCAGGACCGTGGGGGGAGTGCTGATGACCATGCGTCACGCTCCTCCAGCATGCCCGGTTCGGGCGCCGTCAGGTCCCTCGATTCGCCTCACACGTGGTAACGTTCCTCCGCGAGGCGCGCGGCGCGTCGCCACAACAACCGGTTCACGACCACCACGATGAGCCCCATCGCCACCGTCGACGACGCCAGGAGCGGGTAGTCTCCGTTGTTCGCGGCTGCCGTCACCAGCGCGCCCAATCCGATGGTTTGCAGCGTCTTCCCCTCAAAGGACACGTACTCGGACACAATCGACGCGTTGAACGCCCCGCCCTGCGCCGTGATCCCTCCCGTGACCAAATATGGGAAGATCGCCGGGAGGATGAGCGTGCGCCAGCGCATCCAACCCCGGACCTTCATCACGGCGGCGGCCTCCTGCAAATCGCGCGGGAGGGCGCTTGCGCCGGCGATGGCGTTGAACAGCACATACCACTGCGTTCCCAAGAGCATCAGCAGGATCGACGCGATCGAGAGCCCGCCGCCGACGCGGATGATGAGCAACACCAGGATCGGAAACACCGCCGTCGCCGGCACGGAGGCCGCGATTTGAGCCAGCGGCTGCGCGATCCGGGACAGGCGCGGGTGCAGCCCGATCGCGACTCCCGCGGGAATGCTCCAGGCGAGCGAGATGATCAGGGCGATCGCGATCCGCAGCAGGGTGGCCACGGAGCCCTCTCCGATGTCGATCCATTTTCCTGGGGGAAGCGCCGCCACCAGCTTGAGCAAGGACAGCGCTCCCCACGCGACCACCAGCACTCCCGCGCCGATCGCGGGCCACTGCAGCCAGGGTGCGAGACGGGAGGTGACCGCACCGCGCGGCGGCTCGGGCGTCGCACGGTGCGGCGGGCGGCGGGTCTGTACGCGCGCGAGGGCGGCCCGGATCCGCCGGCCGGCCTGGGGCAGGAGGGCGGAATCGCGCAACAGATCGAGCACCCAGGACGTGGGCGTGTCCTGGCTTTCGGACAGCTCCACCTTGAAGCGCTCGCTCCACGCGATGAGCGGTCTCCACACCAGCTGATCGAGCGCGACGATGAGGGCCACCAACACCCCCAGGCCCCACAGGATGGCGCCAAAGTCGCCCTTGTTCGCCGCCTCCGCCAGATAGCTGCCGAGGCCGGGCAGCGTGAACGACTGCTTGCCGAGGCTGAACGCCTCCGTCGCCATGAGGAAGAACCAGCCGCCCGCCCAGGACATCACGCTGTTCCACACGAGCCCGATCGCGGACGCCGGGAGCTCCAGCGACGTGAAGCGCTGCCACCAGGACAACCGAAAAGCGCGGGCGGCCTCGATGAGTTCCTCGGGAATCGTGCGGAGCGAATGGTAGAAGCTGAACGCCATGTTCCAGACCATCCCGGTGAAGATCAGCAGGATGCTGCCGATCTCGAGGCCGGTCGTCTCTCGCGGAAACAGCGCGATCATCGCCAGCAGCACCGCGGGGAGGAAGGAGAGCACCGGGATGGACTGGAGGATGTCGAGCGCCGGGACGATGATGCGCCCAGCCGACTGACTGCGGGCCGCGGCGTACCCAACGACGAAGGTGAACGCCAGCGACACCGCATAGCCGCCGCACATGCGCATGAACGAGAGGAGCGCGTACCGCGGCAGCGCGGCGGGCCGGAGATCGATGGTCACGGACGGCGTCACCCTATGGAGCTCTCGTGGCGCCACCGCGAGCAGCATATAGAAGACGGCCGCGACTGCGCCGAGAAGCAGCGCGTCCACGACCCACACGCGTGGGGAGCGGAGCAGCGCCGGTCCGGGATGGACGGAGGACATGGGGGTCGGGTCGATCGTATCGTGCGACGCCCGGAGCCGTCAATACACGGAATCGGTTAAGATCTCGTTAAGTCGGGAAGGTCCGGCGATCGTGTCAGCGGATCCGCACATCGAGCAAGGCAGCCCAGTACTGCACCGATTGGAGCGCAAAGCCGAGGAGCAGGAGCACGGCGCCGAACACGCCCAGCCGCCGTGTCGGCAGGGCGTCCGCCCACCACTCGATGTACGGACTGATCGTCGCGACGACGGCCCCGACCGTGGCAACGACAAGCCCGATCTCAAGCCCGAACGTCGTCCCCCGCGCGCCCTCGTGCGTGACCGCGCCCGCGAGGGCGCCGGCCGCTCCGATCACGAGCCCGCGGACGCACGTCGCAACCAACCGCCGCCGGGTGAGGCGCGGCCGCACGTCCGGTTGGTACTCCCGGGACGGAGAGAACCCCAGGATGTACGTGAGTGCCAGCCCGACGATGCTGAGCAGCCCGAACGCCGTGCCGAACCTGGCATTGAACGTCAGGGCCGAAGCGAGGCCCTGCGCGGTCCCGCCGCGGAGGATTGCGAACCCAAGCAAGGCGGGAAGCGGCATCTGACGCCCCGGGGCCGTTCGCGCAACCCAGAACTCGAGCCCCAGCGCGAGCCCGAGCCCCGCGCCCGCAACGAGTCCGTAGACCGGCCCCAGCGGGAGTCCGTACCCGAGGCCGAACAGCAGGCTGTACGTGGCGGCACGGGTGAGCGCGCGGAGCGGACCGCGTTTCCCGCCGAGCAGGTCGTACGCGAGATACAGCCCGCCGATGAAGTCCAGCACGACCCCGCCGAGGCTGATCGCCGCGAGCACGTGATGATCGATCATGCCCCAGTGTTGGCGAGATCGTGCGTACAACCCTCGGGGTGGGCGGACCCCGGGCCGGCTTGGCGTCGTATCGACCGCGGGAGCGGTGGCGGCCGGGGGACCGTCAACCGCTCCCGCGAACCGTCACGGTGTCACGACGACTTTCGCCTGCATGAACGGGTGAACCTCGCAGTTGTACACGTAGGTCCCCGGCTTCGTCATCGTCACCGTGAAGCTGCTCCCTGGCGCGAGCTGGCCCGAGTCCCACTGCTTGCCTGCCGCCGTCGCGGTGTGCGGCACTGCGTCGTCGTTGACCCAGGTCACCTGCTGGCCGGTCCCGACGGTCACCGTCACCGGGCCGTAGGCGAAGTTCTTGATGTGGATCTGGGCCCCCGCTCCGGTCGCCTGGGGTGCCTGCGCCGCGATCGGGGCCACCGCGGCTGCGGAGGATGTGTATCCGCTCATCGCGCCGCTGCCGCGCTGGAGCGTGATCTTGCGGGGTGCGTTGCCGACCGGGATCGTCGCCACCACCTGCTGTTTGGCCATGTCCACGACCGATACGGTGTTGGCGCCCTCGTTCGTGACGTAGGCTAGCGCGCCGTCCGACGTGAGCCCCACCCAGTGGGGGA
The DNA here is from genome assembly GCA_035295165.1 of bacterium. Taxonomy (NCBI): domain Bacteria; species bacterium. The sequence continues at coordinate 12,956 of DATGJN010000045.1, read as the reverse complement.
ACTTCCCGACCGCCACGTCCTTGATGACCTGGCGCGACGCGACGTCGATGATCGCCAGCTGGTTGATGCCCTGCACGATGACCAGCGCGTACTTGCGGTCCGGCGTGAACGCGATCTGGTGCGGCACGGCGCCGACCGTGATCTGCGTCGCGATCCTGTTGGTCGCGGTGTCGAGCACCTGAATCGCGTCGCTGCCGGCGAGGCTGAAATACATGGACTTGCCGTCGGGGCTCACGGTCAGCCCGCGCGGCGTCTTGTCGAGCGCCAGGGTCGCGACCACGCGGCGCCCGGCGACGTCCAGTACGACGATCGCGTTGTTGTTGGGCGCGTCCTGCGCTCCAACGTACGCGGTGCGACCGTCTGGCGAGAGCGCGACGCCGTGGGGCTTCGCGACGGTGAACTGGGCCGTGACCCGGAGCGTCGACGTATCGACGACGTCCACCTTATTCGTGCCGAAGACCGCCACCAGGAGCGTCCGCGCATCGCGCGACAGCGCCATGCCCTGCGGCGATTCCCCAAGGGGGAGTGTCTTTGCGACTTGGTCGGTGTCCGTGTCGATGACGCTGAGGTCGGTGGCGTCTTCGCTCGACACGTACACCGTCCGACCGTCCGGTGTCAGGACCACGGCTTCCGGCCCGGCCGGGACCTTGATCGTCTTGAGCATATGTCCCGTCGCGGTGTCGAGCACGCCGATCGCGTTGTCGCCGTACAGACCGATGTACGCTTTGGGCGCGGTGGTTGCGGCCGCCGTCGGCCGCGGTCCGAACGCGGTGCCCCACATGAGGCCCGTGGCCATGAGCAACGCGGCCGCGAGGACCCGCGCGCCGCGGGTGGCTGCGCGCCGAAGCGCGCTACGAACTCGAACGAACCTGTCTGTCATGAGCGGTCGTCCTCCCACGTGCATATTGAACCGGCGGACCAGATGCGGTCCCGGGCCGGCGTTCCGGCCGCCCGTTCGCACATGGATACACCGTGGCGGGGCACTCGGATTGGCCGGGCGCTAGAGAGGGGGCGGGGCAAGGTCCTGCTCGACCGTAACAGTGGGCATGGTATTGGGGGAAACCCGCTCGCGCTGAGAGGCTTGAGGCGTCACGACCGGGGGGGACGTCATGCAATCGATGATCGTTCGCGTACGTGTGCTCGCCGCGGTGGCATGCATCATGGCCGCCGGTACGGGGTTCGTCCGCGCGCAGTCGTCGCTGGCGCAGATTGTGACCGATCCGCAGGGCCGTTTCGCTATGACGTTCCCGCAGACTTGGGAGGTCGCCACTCGAGCCGACGGGCTAATCGTGCTCGTGGCCGCCGGGCCGGCGCAGGGCGGTTACCGTCCGACCGTGAACGTGGTCATCGAACCGCTACAGGAACCGATGCCGCCCGCCACCTACGCGGCGCGGGCAGAACCGCTGGCGGCGTCGGTGTTCCACGGCTATACGGTCTTGCAACAGGGCAGTGCGACGATCGCCGGACGCCCCGCCTACTATCGCTACTTCACCTGGGAACCCAACAACACCGCGCCGGTGTACCAGCTGCAGGCTTATTTTACCTCTGGGCGGTCGGGGTACGTGGTGACGGGCAGGACCCTCAATCAACCCGAGTCGATTCAGCGCGACATGCCGTTGATCGTGCAGATCCTCGACACGTTCCGCGTTCTGTGACGCGGGTCAGTGCCTCCGGGGCCGCCCCGCGCCCGAGCGCGAGGTGACGCGCGCGCTCGTCCGTACCGCAGCGGCGTGAGGCTCGGCTAGCGGCGCGCTCGTCCCCGCCTCGCCCTCGGTCGCCATCTCCCGAACAGGCGCGCGTCACAGCCTGATTCCGCGGTCGGGCGGACGGGCGACACGCCGAGCGCCGTCATCGCGGTGTCCAGCGAATCGTATGCTGGGAGGAACCCCCGGAGGAACTGCTGGCTGACGGTTGTCCGGAGCGTCGCTCCCGGCCTCGCGAGGAGCATGCGAGGCACGCGCTGTCGATACTCCAGCAGCACATCGAGGCCGGTCGCATCCACGTGGCTGAGGCTCGAACAGTCAAGGATGATGGGGAGCCCGTACGACGTCGCATCGTCCAGCGCGCGCGCAAACACGGATGCCGTCTCCACGTCCGCCGCTCCCGAAACGGCCAGGAGGACCGTATCGCCTGTCTTCTTGATGCGCCACGAGAGCCACGGGAACTCGCCCGCCGATTCCGAGCCGTTCCGAGGCCTGCGAAGGAAGCGTCGTGCGCTCATGTCGTCACCGCCCGCGTTGTTGGCGTTCCGATGTACAACGTACCCACGACGAAGGGTTCTTAGCGCGGGGCATTCGTCGCGTGCGGGCGGCCGGACGCAGACGCGCAGTGTGTTGTCACGCGATACGGGCCCGGCGTCTGCGGCGGGCGCCGGGCCCGTTGAGCGAAACGCGGATCAGACTGCGAAGGCTACTGCAGCGTGACATCCACTCGCGTGGCGATATTCTCCCCTTGAATCATCTGGTATTGGATGTGCACCGCATCGCCCGGCTGAATCTGGTTCAGGGTCAACGTCCTGCGGGTCCTCGTCCAAACCATCGGCGTTTCGGGCATGACGATCACCGTGACCGGCGACACCGTCGGCGTGACACGTCCATCCGGAAGCGTGGGCGCGGCCGTGGGCCCGGCCGTGACCACCAGCACGGTCTTGCACGAGGTTGGATCTGACGAGGCGCAGTTCACCGCCTGGATGGTGGCGATCACGCCTCGCACGGAATGCGTCGGGGCGTCGGCCGCCTGCGGTGGCTGCGCGGTGGCCGAGAGCGGTGCGACCGTAGCGATCGCCACGAGCGCCACCAGCGCCAAGGTGGATTTCATCATCACGCTCACCTCCCATCAATCGCCGCGTGTTCCTCGGGCCTTGTCACGTACATTCGTGTTGATTCCCACGCGGGATCGTAAAGAAACATCACACGGCCGAGCCTCGCAGGTCCTAGGGTCGCGGGACGTCACGTTCGCGATGGCGCGGTTTTCGGGGACGATCTGCGTGACGTCGCGGCTACGTCCTGGCTCATGGCGTCCGCGACGGCGGCCTCGTGCTGGAGCGCCCGCGCCGCAGTTTGGGCTCGATGACCTTGGCCGCCCCGCTGCCCCCGACCGCGTGAAACGCGATCGTGCCCCGTCGCGTGATCGCGTCGGTGGTCGCGGGTCCGACGACGTCGGCCGGGTCCACGTGCAGCTGGACGTTCTTGCGCGGAGCCGGAATCAGTTGCACTTGGCGTTTGTGTAGGACGCAGTGCGGAGACTGGTCGTCGGCCATGCGCGTGTTGTCGATGCGGAACGAGGCTGCATCGCGCCCGGGTTGACGCTCGGCAAACAACCGACCCTGCGGGCCGATGAGATTCTGGCTCGCCGCCATGGTAGTCCTCCTGAAACACGGTCGTGGTCGCACTGGCCACGCCGGAAACACAGCGCAGTCGACGGCCTTTCGACGCTGAGCAGGATCTGGCCCCTGTGGTCTCCAATAATATTGTCTTAAGAATCGTCAAAGATTTTCGAATCGTCCGTGTCTTTCTGCCGCCAACTTCGGCGGTTGTTTGTGCGCTGTGTTGTAAGCGATTACAACGATCAAATCGGTTGCGCCATGGGGGCGGGCCGGTCATTGACAACGGAGGTGGCGTGCATGCCGTTGTTCGTGCGTGGGGACGAAATGAAGACCGACGCCGTGAAAATAGAGCATTCGATCATGTCCACGAAAGTGGTGTACGGGAAAGAGTCGAGCCTCATGCTGGCCACCCGCCCGGGTGGATATCACTCGCGTCCCCACATCCACGACACGGAGCAGATGAACTACGTCGTCGACGGCGAGATTTGGGTGTTCGTCGACGACGAGTTCTTTCTGGTGAAGGCCGGAGACTTCTACCGGGTTCCGGCGATGGCCGTGCACTGGGGGTGGATCACGTCCGACAAACCGTGCACGATTCTTGAGGTCTTTTCCCCCGTCTATGTGTCGGAGAGCCGGCCTCACGCGGTAGCGCTCTTTGGAGACGACGAAGCCCGGCCTCCGATTCAGCCCATCCGACAATACCACGTCTCGGACGAGTACAAGAAGATCGAGGAGAAGCTGCCGCCGGGGACGGTCCGCTAGGTGCGTCGCTGAGGTGGTCGCCGCCGCGGCGGCGGCGACCGGTGTGGATGGTCCGCACAAAGGGGGACGGCGCCAATGGTTCAGTTCCCGATGTCATCGCTGGTCTCGAGCGAGGCGATGGGCCTATTTCGGGAAGAGTTTGTCCTGTGTCGCCTGCAACGCACTGAACAGTTGTTGATCATCACGGATCCGTCGACGAATCCGAACTACATCGCCGCATGCTTCGGCGCGGCGCTCTCGTTCGGCGCCGAAACGGTGCAAGTGGTCGTTCCCAGGATCGAGGGCACCCCTGAGCAGGTCTCCACGCGGATCGTCGAACGCCCCGTTCCGTACCAGCACATCATCGAGTTGATCAAGCAGGTGGACTTTGCGATTGATCTCAGTTCGCGCGGGTTTCTGCACTCCGAGCGGCAGGTGGAGATGCTCGCGCAGGGGACCCGAATGCTGCGCGTGCGCGAGCCGATCGAGTGTTTGCAACGCCTGTTTCCAACCCAGGAGAACCAGCGTCTGGTCGAAGCGAGCGCTCAGGTGCTGGGGAGCGGTACGCAGTTTCACGTGACGACGCGTGCCGGCACGGACTTCGTCGTCGATCGCGGGCGCACGCCGGTGTTCAAGCAGTACGGATACGCTGAGCAGCCCGGACGGTGGGATCATTGGCCGACCGCGTTGGCGGCCGTGGCTCCCGACGAGACGAGCGCGCACGGCCGCATCGTGCTGGCGCCCGGAGATTTCGCCGCCGGCCGCTACATCGAGAATACCGTGCGCGTGACGGTTGAGGCGGGCTGTATCACACAGGTCGAGGGCGGGTTGGACGCCGTGCTCATCCAGGAGCACTTGGCCCGCGGACGCGGGAGCGACGCGAGCCGTGTTTCCCACATCGGCTGGGGGTGCGACCGCCGCGCCAGATGGGACGCCCTCGATCGATACGCCGCCTACCACCAGGGCGGCGCGGAGATGCGAAGCGTGCGCGGCGGGGTCGTCATCGCCTTCGGATCGAACGCGGACATGGGCGGACGGAACCGCGCGGAGCTGCACCTCGATCTTGGGATCCGCGGGGCGCGGTTCGCGATTGACGGCCGCCCGGTGGTCGAGGATCAGCAATTCGTGACCAGCGAACTTCGCTGATCGATCGGCAGGCCGAGGAGAGGAGTGGAGGACGATCGTGCTGCGGCCGTTTCGGCTCCACGAGCCCACGACAGCAACTGAAGCGTCAGGTATTCTCGCGACCCTCGGCGAGGAGGCGCACGCCTATGCCGGCGGGACCGAGCTGTTGCTGGCGATGAAGCAGGGCGTCCTGCGGTTCGCGCACCTGGTCGATATCAAACCCCTGGGATTGAGCGGGATCCGCTTCGACGAGGCGGCGCGTTGCCTCCGGATCGGCGCCACCACAACCCATCGGGCGGTCGAGCGTTCGGAGATTGTCGCGAGGCGCTTCCCGCTGCTGGTGTCGATGGAACAATCCCTAGCCAACGTGCGTGTTCGCGCGGTCGGGACCGTGGGCGGGAACCTCGGGTTCGCGGAGCCGCATTCGGATCTTGCCACGGTGCTGCTCTTGTACAATGCTTCGGTGCGGATCGGCGGAACGTCCGGCCAGCGGACCGTCGGCATCGCCGACCTGTTCGTGGATGCGTACACCACCTGTCTCCGTCAGGACGAACTGCTCCTTGAGATTGAGGTGCCGGAGCTTCCCGCAGGCGGCGCGGCCGACTATCGAAAGTTCGCCTTCTTTGAGCGGCCGTCGGTCGGCGTCGGGGCCGTCGTCGTCGCCGCGCCGGATCGCACCACGGTGGCCGAGGCGCGAATCGCGGTGGGGTGCGTCGGTCCCAAGCCGGAGCGCGTCGCGGAAGCCGAAGCGGCGCTCGCCGGCGTCCCCATGACCGGCCAACGGTTCTCCGAGGCCGTTCGCGCGGCGGCACACGCGGTGATGCACGCGTGCGCGCCGGCGGACGATCTCTACGGCTCCGCGACGTACAAGCGGCATCTTGCGGGGGTGTTCGTCGAGCGGACCCTGGCGGCCGCGTGTGCCCGGATCGGGGCGGGAGGGAACGGATGAGGCGGCCGAGCGAGCCCACGCAACCCCGCGAGACCGTCGAGATTGCGTGCCAGGTCAACGGACGACCCGTGCGCGCGGCGGTCCCGACGCACCAAACGCTGCTCGATCTTCTTCGTGACGATCTCAACCTGACCGGCGCCAAGCGCGGGTGCGACGTCCAGGTCTGCGGCGCGTGCACGGTGCTCGTGGACGGGCTCCCCGTGAGCGCGTGTACGTACCTCGCGTTTGAGATCGACGGTAAGTCCGTGGAAACGTGTGAAGGCCTCGCGCACGACCGAACGTTGCACCCCATCCAGCGGGCATTCGTGGACGCCGGCGCGCTGCAGTGCGGATTCTGTACCCCGGGAATGATCATGATCACGAAGGCGCTGCTCGCGGACTATCCGCAGCCCTCCGTCGACCAGATCAAAGAGTATCTGCACGGCAATATCTGTCGCTGCACGGGCTACAAGAAGATCATTGAGGCCATCCAGCGCGCGGCGACCGGCACGATGGACGCGACGGAGCCCTCACGCGGTGCACGCTGACGCCGCGCGCCGGTCTGCGGTGTTGCCGGCGCCGCGGGGGAAGGTGTCACGCGCACTTTGGATCACTGGCAGAGCGGTCAGGTACGGGATACGCACTAGCGTGACGGGGACTTGATTGCGTGTCTCTGGATCGAGGAGGAGAGGACCATGATGCGACACCTGTTCTTGCGTGGCGGGTTGGCACTTGTCCTTTTGGTCGCGCTCGTTGCGGGGGTCATGGGGACGGCAAGCCCCCAGCAGAAGCGGTATTCGATCAAGTTTGGCGTCGTCGCGCCGCCGTCGGGGATGTACTACGCGCCGCTCGTCGTCGCGCAGCAGAAAGGCTTCTTCGACCGGGAGGGCGTGCAGGTCAGCCTGGTCACCATCGGCCCTGACGACAACCTCGTGCGCGCGGTGGCGGCCGGTGCGTTGAATCTCGGGATCCCCGAGCTCAGCATCGCGATCAACGGCAACGCGCACGGGGCGCCCGTGAAGATCGTCGCGTCGCTCACCGACCGCTATCCGTACACGCTGTACGCGCAGCCGCAGATCAAGACGTACGCCGACCTACGCGGGAAGTCCATCGCTCACTGGACGGTGGCCCCCGAGGTCAGCGTTGCCCTGATTCGGCGTCTGCTGGCGTCCGGGGGGCTGAAGGAGGGCGAGTACAACCTCATCGCGGGCGGGAATATGCCCTCCCGGTATGCCGCCCTCACCCAGGGCGCGGTCGCCGCCTCGGTGCTGACCGCGCCGTTCGACCTGGTGGCCAAGAAGGCCGGGTTCACCGCGTTGGGTGGGCTGTACGACATCCCCGCCACGTTCGCGGGTGTCGTGACGAACACCGGATGGGCCGCGGCCAACCAGGACGCGGTGGTGGCCAGCCTGAAGGCGCTGGTGTTGGGGTTCCGGTACGCCGCAACGCCGGCGAACAAGAACGAGGTCGTGAAGATGCTCGCGGATGTCGGCAAGGTGGATCCCGCGGTGGTCGCGCCGACGTGGGACGAATTCTACCGGGACCAGACGTTCCTGACCAGCTGGGATCTCGTCCCGAGCCAGCGGTCGATGCAAGGGGTGGTCGACATCCTGGGCTCGCTCGGCCAGATTCCCAAGTCGGCGAACCCGCTCACCTATTTTGACCTGCAGTATCTGAATACCGCGCTGCGTGAACTCGGCCGGTGATCCACCGCCTCGACGTCCGGGCCGCGGCGTGCCCCGCCGGGAGGCCGAGATGACGGACGGCAAGGGGTCGCCGCCCGAACATGCGGCCGTAGGGAGCCGGATCCCGCGGATCGATGCCGCCGGGTTCGTCACCGGGCAGGCGCGATACGCGACGGACATGGGCATGCCCGGGATGCTACACTGCCGGCTGCTCTACGCGCAGCAGGCGCCCGCGCGCATCGTGGACGTTGATGTCACCGAGGCGCGGCGTCTGCCCGGTGTGGCGGCGGTGGTGACCGCGGCAGAGGCACCGGCGATGCCCCCCACGGGAATGGGGATCGCGGCGCGGAGTCTGTTTGCCGCCGAGACGGTCCGCTCCGTCGCGGACGTGATCGCCGCGGTGGCGGCCGTCGATGACGAGACGGCGCAACGGGCCGTCGAGTTGATCAAGGTCACGTACGAGCATCGTCCCGGGGTGTTCTCGCTCGAGGCGGCGATGACAACGGACGCGCCGCTCGTGCATGCCGACAAGCGCGCGTACCGGATCGCCCCGTGGCTGCGGCGGTGGGCGGTGCTGGATGCCGGCAACGTGTCTACTCATTTCCGGCTGCGGAAAGGGGACGTTGCCGGCGCGCGGGCCCGGGCGCATCGCATCGTGAACGGGCACTTCCGGACGCAGCGCATCGAGCACTTCTCCATGGAGCCGCACGCCGCCGTGGTCGATGTCGACGTTGCCACGGACCGCGTGACCCTCTGGAGTTCGACGGGGAAGCCGTTTCGCACGATCACGCAGTTGTCGGAGCTCCTGAACCTCTCGGTGAGTCGCGTGAACGCGGTGTACGTACCGACCGGCGGCGACTTCGGCGGCAAAGGTGAGGTCACGGTCGAGCCGTACTGCGCGGTGCTGTCGATGCAGACCGGCCGTCCGGTCAAATGCGTGTACAGCCGGGAGGAAGAGTTCTTCGCGGCGACCTGCAAGACCCCGTTCGACATCGACCTGGCCGTCGGGGCCGATCGCGACGGGATGTTGCTCTTTATGGAGGGCGACCTGCGGTTGGACACCGGGGCCTACAACTCCATGTCGGGTTTGGTCGCCACCTACGGCGCGATCCTCATGGAAGGCCCGTACAACGTCCCCAACGTGGCCGTCGACGCCCGCTGCGTCTTCACCAACAATCTCATGAGCGGGTCGTTTCGGGGATTCGGGAGCCCGCAAGTCGCCTTTGCGCGGGAGGGCCTGCTGGACGAGCTTGCCGGTGCGCTCGGTCTCGATCCCGTGGATCTACGCCTCCGGAACGCCTGGCGGCCGGGCGCGGTCACCTGCATGGGGCAAACGCTGTCCCCCGATACCCACGGCGTGCACGTGCGCGAGACGATCGAGGCGGCGGCCGGCGCGAGCGGGTGGGCGGCGGCCCGCGTCGCGCCTCGCACGCCGGCCGGCGGCGGCCAACGACGCCGCGGGATCGGCGTCGCGACGGCCCATCACGCGCTCGGCGGACCCGCCGTGATCGGAACGGATACGGCGACCGCGTTCGTGAAGGCGAACCCCGACGGGAGTGTTACCGTTCTTTCAGGCGCGGCCGATGTGGGACAGGGGATCGATACCGCGTTGCTGCAAATTGTGGCGGAAACGTTGCATCTGCCGCGGCGGGCCATCACGGTGGCGTTCAAGAGCACCGACGGAGTGCCGGAGGATCAAGGTGCGTCCGCCAGCCGGACCATGTATTCCGTCGGCAACGCCATGCACGCGGCCGCGGTCAACCTGCGCGAGAAGCTCGTGGCGGTGGCGGCCAAGATGCTCGAGGCCGACGAGCGGGATGTCGAGTGCGCGGACGGCCGGCTGTTCGTCCGCGGTGCGCCCGGCCGAGTGGTGGGGATCGCGGACGTCGTGCATCGCGCCATGCGCACCTACGGCGAGCAGCCGATCGGGATGGGGATGCATCACGGCCGCGGCGTGCCGATGGACGAACGCGCGCAGGGCGAGGTGCAGGCGTTCGAATACTCCACCCAGATTGCCGAGGTGGAGGTCGATCTGGGGACCGGTGAAGTCCAGGTGGTGCGCCTCGTGAACTCCCAGGACGTCGGACGGGCCGTGAATCCCTTGATCGTGGAGGGCCAGGTCGAGGGCGGGATGATGATGGGGCTCGGCTTCGCCCTGTACGAGGAGATCGTGTGCCAGGACGGGCAAGTGATGAATCCGTACGCCTTCGACTATCGCACGCCGCGTGCGAAGGACACGCCCGAACTGGTGCATGTGTTGCTCGAGCTTCGCGATCCAACCGGTCCATACGGTGCCAAGGGGGTGGGCGAGATTTGCATGAATCCCACCGCCGCGGCGATTGCGAACGCCGTCGCCGACGCGATCGGGGCGCGGGTGACGTCGCTTCCGATCACGCCGGAGAAAGTGCTCGCGGCGATCCGCGGGCGCGCGCGCGACGCGTAGCCGATGTCCGCATTCCGGCGCCTGTTCGGTGTGGGCACGCCGAGACGGGGCCGCGGCCCGCTACCTCGCGCAAGAGCGGTCGTGACGTGTCGGGAGCGCGGGCGTTGGGCCGGGTAGGTTCATGCTGATCCGGTCGATGCGCGTGGTGGCGAGCGGCGCGGTCGGGGTGGTCGTCTGGGAGGTGTTCGCGCGATTCATCGTGCGGAATCCGCTCTTTCTTCCCACCCCGTATGCGGTGTGGACCGCGGCGGTCGCCGTGATCCAGAGCGGGGAACTGCTCAGCAACCTGCTCGTCAGCCTGACGTATTTTGCCGTGGGGTCCGCGATTGGCTTTGTCGGGGGCGTGATCCTGGGCGTGTTGTTGGGTACCAGTCAGAAGATCTCGGACTACGTGGACCCATGGGTGTCGGCGGCCTACACGGCGCCGCTCGTCGCCCTGACGCCGTTGCTGATCATCTGGTTCGGCATCGGACTGTGGTCGAAGACGGTCATCATCGCGTTAGTGGTGATCTTCCCCGTCACCATCGGCACCGTGGCCGGGATTCGGTCGACGGATCGTTCGCTGTTGGAGGTCGCGACCAGCCTGGGAGCGCATCGCGCCGACATGCTCCGCAAGGTCATGGTGCCGTGGGCGCTGTCGTTCATCTTGTCCGGCGCGCGGATCGGGGTGGGCCGCGGCGTGATCGGGATTTTCGTCGCGGAACTGTTCGGCGGAGCCAGCAAGGGCGTGGGCTTGATGATCTCGAACGCGTCGCAGGTGTTCAACACCCCGCTGCTGTTCGTCGGGATCATCGTGTTGGCATGCATGGGGATCGGGGTCACAACGTTGTTGCGTTTCCTCGAGCGCAGAATGGCGCCATGGCGCAGCCAGTCCGTGGTCTGAGTCCGGCTTTATGAAGCTCGAGATCGCGGATCTCCGCGTGGACTTCGACCGGCCCGGCGCCCCACCGCTGCCCGTGCTCGACCGTGTGGGATTTGCGGTGCAGCCCGGAGAGTTTGTCGCGCTCCTCGGCCCGAGTGGCTGCGGGAAGACGACGGTGCTGCGCTGCCTGGGCGGGCTGCAGACGTGGAACAGCGGTAGCATCACGATCGCCGACCAGCGGCTCGTGGGTGTTGATCGGCGCGTGGCGATGGTCTTCCAGAGCGATTCGTTGTTCCCGTGGCGGACGGTGCACGACAACGTGGCCTTCGGGTTGGAAGTGCGCCGGTGTCCGAAAGCCCGAGCGAAGGGCATCGTGCAGGCGCTGATTCAGCTCGTGGGGCTTGCGGGGTTCGAGCGTGCCTATCCCTATCAGCTCTCGGGAGGGATGCGGCAGCGGGTGAACCTGGCCCGGGCGCTCGCCGTCGACCCTGAACTGCTCTTGATGGACGAACCGTTCAGCGCACTCGACATGCAGACCCGGGAATACATGCAGCTCGAACTGTTGCGGATCTGGTCGCATCGGAAGACCACGGTGTTGTTCGTGACGCACCAGATCGAGGAGGCGGTGTTCCTCGCGGATCGCGTGTTGTTGATGTCTCGGCGCCCGGGGCGGATCAAGGACGATGTGTCCGTTCGTCTCGCGCGGCCCCGCGACAGTCGGGTTCGGCGCACGGGCGAGTTCCACGCGCTCGTCGATGGGCTGGCGGAGTCGCTGGCGGTCGAGACGTCGGGCGTCGGCATCGATCGTTGAGGCCTGCAGGCGCGACCGGTGGCGCAGGTGCGGGCAGCGTTGCGCCGTCTTGCCGACGCGTTCGTCCTCGTGCGTGTCGGCCGGTCGATCGTCTTCGGCATCGCGGTCGCGGCGGTCGGGCTCGTGTCGCCCGGGGTCAGCGGAGTCCGCTGGCATCAGCGGACCGCAGGAGCGGGATCAGCACGCCCAGCGCAAAGTAGATCAGCGCCGCGCTGCACAGGACGTTGACCCACCGGTAGAAGGTCCCGCTCAGAAACCGCCTGCCCCATGCGACCATCGCGGCGAAGAAAAAGCACCAGAGGAACGCGGCCAGCATGAAGGCGCCGAAGAAGAGTGCCGGAGCGGTAGGATCGTGATGGGCGCGGGTTAGGACGGCTGCCGTGCCGCCGAGCCCCAGCCAGAACGCGATCTGAAACGGGTTGGACAGTGAGAGCACGGCGCCCGTGATGAAATCGCCGCCGGCCGGCGCGGCGCCGCGCTGCGGCATCGCTCCCGTCCACGCGTCCTTGAGCGCTCCTGCCGCGAATCGCAGGAGAAGCAGCACCCCCACCGCGCCGAGGCCGATCGACGCCCAGCGTGACGCGGCCAGATAGGCCGTTCCCGACAGCGCAAGCCCGGCCCACGCGGCGTCGCCGACGAGCGACCCGAGCTCCAGAAGCAACGCGCCCGCGAATCCGCGTTGGATCCCTCGGCGGACGGCCTCGACGGTCACCACGCCCGGGGGCGCGCACGCCGCGATTCCCAGTGCAAACGCGATCCAGAACACGGGGTCACGCTCCTGCCGGTCCAAGAAAGCGGCGACGCCCCCGGAGATCCCGGAGGCGTCTCGGCCCGCTGATCTGGGACCCAGCGTACCATGTACCGCGCGATCCCGTCAATCAGCGTCGCGCTCCAATGTAGTAGTTCAGCAATAATGTCACCCCCTAACAGTTCCGTGACTATGTCACCCTGGGACTATGACCAGGGAGACGATCATGTTGAGTCAGAAGGATCAACAGCGCGTGCAGGTCCTGACACAGGTCCATCGGGGCACGGT
>DATGJN010000044.1 GCA_035295165.1 bacterium | reverse complement strand
TTTCCCTCTCGACAAGAGCTCATCAACACGATCATGCGCGCCATTGCCGAGTACAACGTCGATGCGAAGCCGTTCGCCTGGACGTACACGGGAGATCCGCTCCGTGTTATGTAACCGTACTTTCAGGACGCTACACTAGTATCCTCCGGAGGTCCGCGCTGGAGTCTCTGCCACGGAACACCGGCGCTCAAGGCGCCCCGGCATGCGGCCGGTGCCGACGGTGCCGCGCCGCGCTACCTCCGGGATCAGGAGGCAGGTCGTCTCGGCCCTCCATCCCGGGACGCTGAACGCTCACTCTTTCGTCCACCGCGCGAGCCAATTCGGGAACTCTTTCGGGAGACGTTGGGCAGTCGTGCATGATGAATGGGCCCGTTCCTCGTGAACAGACACAAAGTTGACCATGAGAATAGGGCGCCTCGCGCGGAGGAAGAACGCCATCCCCTGGAGTCTGAGGCTTTCGGGAGGTTGAGATGGTTAGCTCGTTGGGATCAGATCTGAGCGAACGAGCTCAGAGGCTGTTGGTTGTCTCGTATCGGGCCACGCCGAATCAGGGAAGGATTTTTCGATTCGACGCGCCTCATACAACGAGAATCCTGGCGGGCAAACTAGACGAGCAAGGACTTGAATGGCGCGCTGCGCTCGATCAGATGGAGCGGCACGGCCTCGTGCGACGCAAATACGACTCCCTCTACGAGCTGACCGAGCTTGGGGTACAAGCAGCCGCGTTGTTGTCGGCGTCGTGGCCTCGCGACGAGCCGCAAAGCCAATAGACCCGGGTAGCGGTCGCGCCTCCGCGGCCGGACGAACAGGCCGTCGCCCTCTCTCCAGGATGAATGACGACGGGTCGCATGCAGTCCATCTGACCGTCCCGGGTGCCGGCGTGGCGCTGCGGGGTACCATTGCGCTGGAGCAAGGTTTTGCAGGGATGCCGCCGGTACCGGTCCAACGGTTCTGAAGCATGGCCAATTCACGCACGGTTCCCGAATCATTCATACACCCGCGACACGATGCAGTGACGGCAGCGTTTATTGGCTAGGAGGTCAGAAGATGCTGCGCAGTATTGTCTTGCTCGGACTGCTGCCGATCCTGATCGTCGCGCAAGCGCCGCCAAAATTACCGACGGTCCGATACGTGGCCGGAGCTACGGCCACGTTCGCGACGCACACTCAACTCACAGGCTACAACTTTGCGTGGGGTCCCTCCGACGGCGAATTCGGCGCAATCCCTGCCGGAGGGGGGCGCTACATGTTCTACGGCGCCGGCGGATCCGCGTTCGCGTGCAATCGCACGAGGGGACCGATCATCGAGGGAGCATTCGCGTTCACCGGCACGCTCGATCGCGTGAGCGGGGGCGATGGCTGCAAGAAGCTGTTTGGCCCCTCACCGGGTCCAGCGGCTTGGACCTTCGCTCGGGACTACGCGGGCGGCGGCCAAGTCGTTCGCTTCTCCGGCGGCGGCAAGTCGGGGTGGCTGATGGTGTTGCACGGCGAGTACTGGTGGCAAAATCCGAATACACCGGATCACAAGTGCTCGGGCGCGGCTTGTTTCTATTCCTCGCTCGGTCTCGCGATGTCTACCGACGGCGGCCAAAGTTTCAAGGTCGTAGGGGAGATCGTCCAGCCGAGCCCGCCGCGCTCCTATTTCACGGGCGGTGGGAATAGCATGCCCATCGGTTACGGCTCGTTGATCGTCGCCGACGCAGACGGCAAGCACCTCGACAATCCGCCGGCGGATCCGAGTCGGGCATATTTTTACACCTTCTATACCGACTTCACTCCCGGCTTGCCGGGCGTATGCGCGACGGCCGCCTGCCTGGCCGTCGCGCGCGCCCCGTACGGCGAGCTCGTCGAGGCCGTACTATCCAACGATCCGCACAGGGTCGCAAAGGCGTTCCACAAGTACGACGGAGCCTCGCCCGATCCGTGGATGCAACCCGCTACCAGCGACACGCTCGATAATTCCGTCGGGGCCGGGAAGTTCGCGCCGCTGTGGACCCAAGACACCGGCGGGCAACCAACGGTGTTGTATGATCACGCGTTCGACGTTTACTTGGCGGCCTACGTCTTCGGCGGCGGTGCGCTCGGCATTCGCATACGTGCCTCAAGAGATTTGATCCACTGGTCGGGACCGATCGGCGCCCCGATCCAAGAGCCTGGACGTACGCTTTACTATCCCACGCTCTTAGGGGAGACGGGAGAACCGACCATCGGTGGGCCCGCACCGCGTCTCTATTTCACTAGTTTTGCCACGTTCCCCGACTATGGGTCGTCAGTCTTCGAGACCATCCAGCTGACGTTGTCGTCGCCGTAAGAAACCGTCGCTAGAGGCCCTTCACCGACTGCGCCCGTGGTCGATCGGTTTCCCGCCGTCAGGTGATCCGATGTCAGGTATGAGGGCGTCGAGATTCCCGTTCAGCACCGCGGGTCGGCCAATGTGGTCGCCCGGCAGATGCGACATTACTCGGCGGGGTTCACGCTGCAGACGTACGGACACCTGATCGAGACAGCAACCCGCCGGAGAGATTCGAACCTGCACTCAATTTGGACTTGTCCGGCGCTCCGCTCGGTGCAGCACCGTGCAGTTCTGTTCTATCGGGACAAGGACCAGACCCCTTACAGGACGGCACTTCTGGCGATGCCGTGCAACCAGGCGCGGAAATGTTTATGGTGGAGGCGGCGGGAATCGAACCCGCGTCCTGAAGCCGCGAGGGCAGGGCATCTACGCGCGTATCCTGTGATTTGATGTCGCGGAGCCGGGCTCCCACAGGCCGGATCCCGATCCCGCCAGCTCTCTAGGTCTTAGCCGGCCCCCTCGGAGCGAAGAGGACCGGAGCAGCCGGCTTGTTGACGCTCACTCCCCGCCCGCCGACCCTGCGGGGGGAGCGACGCTACTTATTAAGCAGCGTAGGCTAGCTGGTTGTTATCGGCGTGTATGCGCCGTCCAGTTGTTTAACGAGGGCCTGGACCACCTCGGCGCGCCACCCTGCTTCTGCCTGCCCAGTCGAGACCGTTCGCCCCCAAACGCTGACGTTGCCGAAGCGGCATACCCCAACTCCGGCCTTCTTCATTATAACATCCGCGGTCTAGACGACTCCTGCCCGCGGTGGCCGCTGCGCGTGTGGATTCTAGCGCGTCAGTCGACGCGCTTCTGGAACCGGTTGATTGCCAGCGCGAAGACGGCGACGCCGATCGTGACCATCGGGATGATCTGCCGCCAGAGGTACTCCAACCCCACACCCTTGATCAGGATGCCACGGAGGATGATGACGAAATACGTGAGCGGAAACACGCTGCCTACGGCTTGGAGGGCGGGGGGCAGCGATTCCCGCGGGAAGATGAATCCGGAGAGGAGAATGCCGGGCATCAGGATGAGCTGCGTCATCTGTGCCGCCTGCTGAAAGGTCTTCGAGACCGTGGAGATCAGCGCGCCGATCCCGAGCGTGCTGAAGAAGAACGCCAGGGACACCGCATACAGGAGTGCCAGGCTGCCCTTGATCGGCATATGGAACCAGAGGTTGGCCAGCAACAACGTCAGCGTGATCTGTACGTACCCGAGGCCGACGAGCGGGATCACCTTGCCGAGCATCAGCTCGAGGCGGGTGATGGGCGTCACCACGAGCTGCTCCATCGTCCCCAACTCGCGCTCACGCACGATCACGATGATCGCCTGGAAGGTCGTGACGAACATCAAGACGATGGCGATGACGCCCGGCACGATGAAGTTGACGTTGTCGAGCGTGGGATTGTACCACGCCCGGGCTCGGACGTCGATCGGCAGCGCGCCGGGAGCGACGCCGGTCAGCCGTTGCGTCTGCTGGACGACGAGCTGGGTCGAGAGCGTCTGCCCGATGCCGGACGCGAGGGCGAGCACCGTGCGTGCCGACGTCGGCTCGGAGGCGTCGACGATCACCTCGACTTCGGCGCCGCGTCTGCCGCGAAGGCGGGCCGCGTAGTCCGGCGGGATCCAGATGCCGATCTTCGCTTGCCCTCCGTCGATCAGGGCGCGGACCTGATCGAATCCCGTGGTGTAGTATGTGAGGTCGACATAGGTGGTGTTGGCGAAGGCGTTGAGCAGCGTCCGGCTTTCCGGCGTCCGGGACTCGTCGAAGACCGCGGTGGCGATGTGCGTGACGTCGTTCGTGAGGTAGCCGTAGAGCATCAGCTGCATGATCGGCAGCGTGATGATCGTGGCGAGTGTCCGCCGATCCCGGAGAATCTGGATGATCTCCTTGCGGATGATGCTGCCGAGACGCCGCATGTTCATGGACGCCCTCCGGTTGTCGGCGCGTCCGCGGCTCCGCCGAGCCGCTCCACCAGGGATACGAAGGCGTCCTCCAGCGACGGTGCGACCGGCGCGATGCGGTCGACCGCCACCCCCTGGTCTGCGAGCGCTCGCCGGAGGGCCGGCGCCGCCGCGTCGCCGTTCTCCACGGTCACGTGGATCGTCCGTCCGAAGAGGGCAGGTTCGCTCACGCCGGGGCGCGCGGCCAGCACGTCGAGCGCCCGAGCGTACTGCGTCGTGACGATTTCCAGGAGCTCGCCGGACATGGCGCGCCGCTTGACCTCGTCCGGCGTGCCCATCGCGATGATCCGCCCGGCGAAGATGAAGGCCAGGGTATCGCAGTGTTCCGCTTCGTCCATGTAGTGGGTGGTGACCATGACGGTCACGCCGCTTTCGGCAAACTGGCCGATGAGATCCCAAAACTCCCGGCGGCTGACGGGGTCGACCCCGCTCGTCGGTTCGTCGAGGAAGACCATCTGGGGACGGTGGAGCACGGCGCAGCCAAACGCGAGCCGCTGCTTCCATCCGCCCGACAGTGCGCGGGCGGGCATGTGCTCGCGGCCGCGCAGGCCGGCGCGGGCGATCCACTCGGCCGTGCGCGCGCGCGCCTCGGTGCGGGAGAGGCCGTATACTCCGGCGTAGAACGAGAGGTTCTCCTGGATCGTCAGGTCGTCGTACAGGCTGAAGCGCTGGGACATGTACCCGATTCGTTCCTTGATCTGCTCCGGGTCGCGCACCACGTCGTACCCCAGCACCTCCGCGTGCCCGGTCGTCGGGCGGAGAATGCCGCACAACATGCGGATCGTCGTCGACTTTCCCGAACCGTTGGGGCCGAGAAACCCCCAGATGGCACCGGCGGGGATCTCGAACGTCAGGTGATCGACGGCCACGAACGTGCCGAAGCTCCGCGTGAGCTCGTGCGCCCGGACGGCGACGCCCCGATCAGCCACGGGCGGTCTCCGGCGCAGGCGGCGTCCCCGCGCGTCGTTCGGTAATCATGGAGACGAAGACGTCTTCCAGAGAGGGAGGGATCTGTGCGATGCGCCCTACCTCGATGGCTTCGTCGGTCAGGCGCCGGGTGAGGATGGGGATCGCGCCGGCGGCATCCGCGACCACGATGTGGAATCGGTCCCCGATCACGGTCTCGGAGAGGACCTCCGGTGCGCGTTGCAGGATTCGGCGGGCGGCGGCTCTCGGTTCCGCGACGAGCTCGACCACTTCCCCGCGGATCCGTCGTTTCATCGCCCCCGGGTCCTCGATGGAGATCAGCTGGCCGCCGAACAGCAACCCGACGGTGGTGCACCGCTCCGCCTCGTCCATGTAGGTCGTGCTGACCAGAATCGTCACGCCGCCTCGGTTCAGTTCGTAGAGAATGCGCCAGAACTCGCGCCGCGACACCGGATCCACCCCGGCCGTCGGTTCGTCGAGGAGCAGCACGTCGGGCTCGTGGATCAGGGTGCAGGCCAGCGCCAGTTTCTGTTTCATGCCGCCCGACAGCTGTTGGGCGAGACGGTTGCGAAACTCCGTGAGCCCGCTGAACTCGAACAGTCGGCGGCTTCGCGACTCGCGGGCGGCCCGAGGCACGGCGTAGAGGTCGGCGTAGAAGTTGAGGTTCTCCTGCACCGTCAGGTCGCCGTACAGGCTGAACCGCTGCGGCATGTATCCGAGATGCACCCGCACCCGCTCGGGGTCGCGGGTGAGATCGATGCCCGCGACGATGATTGTGCCGCTTGTCGGTGGGATCGCGCCGCAAAGCAGTCTGAGCGTCGTGGTCTTGCCAGCGCCGTCGGGGCCGAGCAGCGCGACGATCTCGCCGCGGGCGATCTCGAAGGACAGGTCCTGCACCGCGGTTCTCCCGCCGAACCGCCGCGTCAGCCCCCGCACCAGGATCGCCGGGCCCTCGGTTGGGGTCATCGGGCCGGCCCTCCGGGCTCGGTGCCGACGACAATCTCTGCGTCGGCCGGCATGCCTGGCTTGAGGCGATCGTCGGAGTTGGTCAGGCGGATTTTGACGCCGAACGCGAGCTTGACGCGGTCCTCCCGCGTCTGGACGTTCCCCGGCGTGAACTCACCGCGGCTGCTGATCTCCTCGACGCGTCCCTCGAACACCCGGCCTGGAAAGCTGTCGATGCTGACGTGCGCGACCTGCCCCACCTTGACGCGCGCGATCTGGTCTGCCGGTACGTACGCCCGCAGCCAGATGTCGCTGAGATCGATCAGCGTGTACAACGGCGTGCCCGCCGCGACGACCTCGCCTTCCTCCACGTTTCTGGTT
The DNA here is from genome assembly GCA_035295165.1 of bacterium. NCBI lineage: Bacteria > bacterium. The sequence continues at coordinate 36,111 of DATGJN010000044.1, read as the reverse complement.
TGCACCACCGCGTCCCGGGGAGCGGTGATGACGTTGTGGCCAGCGATGACCCGGACGTAGTCCAGATTTGCCCGGGTCTGCGCGAGCGCGGCCTCGGCGGCGGCCAGTGCCTGTCGGCGCTGGGCGACGACCGTGTACCCGCTCTCGGCGTTGCGGAGTCCCGCTTCTGCCTGCGCCAGATTGGCGCGGGCGGCCTCGACCGCCTTGCGCTGGATCTCCACTTGCATGAGGTTCGCACGCGCAGAGGCGACGGCCGCCTGCGCCTGGGTCACCGCGTCCGCGGCACTGTGGTTCTGCGCCACCGCGGCGTCGTAGGCCGCCTGTACCGCGTCGACCTGGGTTGCGGCCACGGCGCCCTCGCCGAACAGGGTCCGCTGACGGGACAGATTGTTGCGCGCGGTCGCCAATGTCGATCGAGCGGAGCCGACCTGGGCCTGCGCGGCACGCAGTTGCGCTTCGGCGGAGGCGACCGCCTCCCGGGATGTCTGTTCCTGGATGGCCAGCGCCGTTTCCGATTGGGGGATGCCGGTTCCGGCTGCGGCGACCTGCGCGGCGGCCTGGCTGACCTGCGCTGTGGTCGCCTGCTGCTGGGACAGGACCGCCTGCTGCCCCTGCGCGACCTGGGCGACGGCCTGGGCGACCGCCGCCTGGGCCTGTGTTACCTGTGCGGTGGCTTCCTGGGGCTCCAGTTCCGCCAGCACCTGATCGGTCCGGACCCGATCTCCTTCGTTGACGACCAACCGGATAATGCGGCCGGCCACCTTGGGGCTGACGTCGATCTCCGTCGCCTGAATCGAGCCCGACGCGAATAGCCGATCGGTGGAGGCGTGGTCTTCATGGAGGCGCCAGCCGGCCCATGCCGCGAGCCCGACGGCCGCGAGCACCAGCGCGGTGACCCCGAGGACGCGGGGTCGAGGCGTGCGAAAGCGTGGGGCATCTGCGGCCATCAGGGAGTCACCTCGCCGTTCGACAAAATCTCGATGTGCGCCGGCATGCCGGGCTGCAGCCGGTGCCCGGGGTCGGCGATCCGGACCTTGACCCCGAACACGAGCTTCACCCGGTCTTCCTTCGTCTGGACGTTGACCGTGGTGAACTCCGGTGTGTCGTTGACCTGCGTCACGCGGCCCGTGAACACCTCGCCCGGGAGCGTGTCGATCGTGGTCCGCGTCGGTAGTCCGATCTTGACGAGGCCGATCTGGTCCTCTCGTACGTACACACGCGCCCACAGATCCGTCGGGTTGATCAGGGTGTAGAGCGCCGCGCCGGCCGGCACGACTTCACCTTCCTCGACGTTTTGGGTCTGGATCACCCCGTCGCGGGGAGCGACGATCGTGTTGTGTCCGGCGACGAGTTCGACATACATCAAGTTGGCGCGGGCCTGCGCGAGCGCGGCCTCGGCGGCCGCCAGCAACTGCCGCTGTTGGGTCACGACCGTGTAGCCCGACTCGGCGTTGCCGAGGATGGCCTGGGCTCGCGCCACGTTCGCCTGTGCGGCTTCCACCGCGCGGCGCTGGATCTGGACCTGCATCAGGTTGGCCCGGGCGGCGGCGAGATCCGCGCGCGCCTGCGTCACGGCCTCCCCGGCGCCGCGATCCTGCGCGACTGCAGCGTCGTACGCGGCCCGCGTGGCGTCGACCTGATCGGCCGCGACGGCACCCTGCGCGAACAGCGCGTTCTGGCGAGCGAGGTCGTGCTCGGCGGTGGCCAGTCCGGAGCGGGCCGATCCGACCTGCGCCTGCGCGGCGCGGAGCCGAGCCTCGGCCGCCGCGACCGCTTCGCGCGAAGTCCGGTCTTCGATCGCCAGGGCGGTTTCCGATTGGGGGATGCCGGTGCCGGCCGCCGTGACCTGCGCGGCGGCTTGGGCGACCTGCGCGTCGGTGGTCTGCTGCTGCGCCACGACGGTCTGGCGGGCCTGTGACACCTGCGCTCCGGCCTGCGCCACGGCGGCCCGGGCCTGCGCGACCTGCGCGCCCGCCTCCTGCGGTTCCAACTCGGCAAGGGCGGAGCCGCTCCGGACCTGCTGCCCGTCGCGCGCCATCATGCGGAGCACCCGGCCCGGGACACGGGTGGTCACGTCCACGGTGGTCGCTTCAATCGAGGCGGAGCCCAGGATCCGCGCGGGCGCGCGGGATTGCCCATACAGCCACCACCCTACCCCCACGGCGGCAGCCGCGACCACCAAGCCACCGGCGACCGCGACGTGGATTGACCGCCGCCCTCGTGGCGAGCCGATTCTGTTCGGGGCCTCGTCTCTTGTCGGCCCCTCGGTTGCCGCTGACACGCGTGCATCGTCCGGCACGATGGGATCCTCGACACGTTCTGTCCGGGCGCTCGGCCCGCCACTAGGCTATCAGGGGCCCGTTGGAACCGGGATCGGGTGCCGACCTGATCCCGCCGGCCGGGCGGTCTGATTCCATCCGGCGGGCGCCCGGCAGGGTCCCCGGGGCTTCCGCGGTGCCGCGTGGGCGACGCAGGATCGCCTGGGGATCCCGCACCGGGGTACCCTCGGGCTAGCGTTCGGGGTCGTAAGGGAGGCCGTCGGAGGCCGGGGGCGTCGTGCGCCCCACGACCCCGGCGAGCACCAGCACGGTCGCAGCGTACGGAAGAATCAAGAGCAGGTCTTTCGAGATCCTCGAGACACCTTGGAGTTGAAACGATAACGCGGTCGTGAAGCCAAAGAGCACCGATGCCCAAAACGCACCCCAGGGGCGCCATCCGCCGAAGATGACGGCGGCAAGCGCGATGAATCCGCGTCCGGCCACCATGTCCGGGCTGAAGCTGTTCAAGATGCCCACCGAGAGGTCCGCGCCGCCGAGTCCCGCCACGGCGCCCGCCGCGACGACCGCCCAGAACTTGACGCGGAGCACCGGCACGCCGGCGGCGTCGGCGGCTCTCGGATGCTCGCCGACGGCGCGCCAGCGTAGTCCGAGCGGCGTCCGGAACATGACCCAGTTGGCGACGACGAGGACCCCGAAGAAGAGATACACGAGCGCCTGGTGATTGTCGAGGACCTCGCCGATGAACGGGACGGCGCTCAGGCCCGGCAGCGTCCACGTCGGGACGGGCGGCGTGCTCGTCGGGGTGCCGAGCGGGCCGTAGATCGTGTTGAAGAGAAAGCCCGTGATCCCGACGGCCAGGATGTTGATCGCGAGCCCGCAGATGATGTGGTCGGCCCTGAGATAAACGGTCGCCCACGCGAGCGCGCCCGCGGCCAGGGCAGCCGCGGCGAGAGCCGCGAGGAGCCCGAGCCAGACGTTTCCCGTCAACGCCGAGATCGCCACGGCCGTGAAAGCCCCGATCGCCATCTTGCCTTCGAGCGCGATGTTCACGACCCCCGCGCGTTCCGAGAACACCCCGCCGAGCGCAGCGAACGCGATCGGGACCGCCAGGACGAGCGTCGAGGTCCAGAGCTGCGGGTTGACCAGCCAGTCGAACATCACGTCGGCCTGCGAGAGAGCGCAGGGCGGGTGGGCCGGACGTACCGGAGCAGTCCCTCCGCGGCGATGAAGAAGATGATCAGCCCCTGGATCACGTCCACGAGGTGGAACGGGACGCCGGCGTTGAGCTGCATGGTGTTGCCGCCGCTCGCGAGCGCGCCGAACAGCACCGCGGCGACGAGCACCCCGAACGGGTTGTTGCGGGCCAGCAGCGCGACCACGATGCCCGTAAAGCCGGCCTCGGTGCCGAAGCTATCGTAGAGGCGATGGTCCACCCCCAGCACCTGCACGGCGCCGGCGAAGCCGGCGATCGCTCCGCTCAGCGCCAGTGCGGTGAGGACCGCCCACGCCGGGTTGATCCCGGCGTAGCGCGCGGCGCGTGGGTTGAGCCCGGTCACGCGCAGCGCGAAGCCGAGCGCCGTCCGCTGCATGAGGAACCAGACGGCCACGGCCGCGAGCGGCGCGAGCACGAGGCCCCAGGAGAGCTGGCTGCCGAGGACCAGCGTCGGCAGCGTCGCGCTCGCCGCGATTTCGGGCGACTGGGGAACGAAGCCGGGCGCCTGCATCGGTCCGCCTTCGATCAGGTAGTGGCCGAAGTACACGGCGGCGTAGGTCATCATCAGCGTCGTGATGACCTCGTTCGCGCCGCGGTACGCCTTCGCGAGCCCCGGAACGATCGCCGCCCACGCCGCGCCGGCGACGGTGCCCGCCACGAGCGCCCCCGGTAGGTGCACCCACGTCGGCGCCTGGACACGGAATCCCACCCACGCGGCCGCGATCGCGCCGAGCCAGAACTGGCCCGAGGCGCCGATGTTGAACAGCCCGCTTTGAAACGAAAGGGCGACCGCCAGCCCGGCGAGCATGAGCGGCAGCGCTCGCGCAAGCGTGGTCGCGACCGCGTAGCCGCTTCCGAAGGCGCCGGCGAGCAGCGACCCGTACGCCGCGATCGGGTCGTGTCCGAATCCGGCAACGAGCGCGCCGCCCATGACGATGGCCAAGCCCGTGGCGATCAGCGGCCAGAGCCGCTCGGATGTCACAGCTGCGTACCGGCCATCAGCAGGCCCAGCCGCTCGCGGTCGGCCGCCTCCCGGGTCAGCGTGGCCATGAAACGCCCGCGGTACACCACCGCGATGCGGTCGGCGAGGGCGAGGATCTCGTCGAGATCGAGCGAGAGCAGGAGGACGCCGCGCCCCTCCGCGCGCAGGCGGAGGAGTTGTCGGTGCACGAACTCGGTGGCGCCCACGTCCAGCCCGCGGGTCGGTTGGCTCGCGATCAACACCGTGGGCCCCGCGTCGATCTCGCGAGCGAGCACGACCTTCTGCTGGTTGCCGCCCGACAGCGTCGCGACCGGCGCCCGCGGTCGCGGCGGACGGATATCGTACATCTCCACAATCCGCCCGGCCCGCTCGTACCAGTAGCGCAGGTCGAGCAGGCCACGCCGGGTGTACGGCGGGCCGTGAAACCGCCGGAGCGCGAGGTTCTCGGCGACGGTCATCGGGAGCACAAGCCCGTCCTCTTGGCGATCGCTGGGAATGACCGCGAGTCCCGCCTCGATCCGCCGCCGCGCGTTCAAGCGGTCGAGCCGGGCGCCGCCGAGCCGGAGCGCGCCCCGCGCGGGCACGAGGCCGGCGAGCGCGGCGACGAGCGTCTCCTGGCCGTTGCCCTCCACGCCCGCGATGCCAAGGATCTCCCCCGCGAGGACGTCGAAGCCGAGCGGGCCCAGGCCGGGTGCCGCCAGGTCCTCCGCGGCGAGGAGCGGGGGTCCGGGTGCGCGCGGCGGGCGATCCAGGCCGGTCATGACGTCGCGGCCGACCATTTCGCGCGCGAGTTCGCGCGGCGTCACGTTGCGGGTGTCGTGTGTGGCGATGCGCCTGCCGTGGCGCAGCACCGTGACCCGGTCGCTGATCGCACAGACTTCGTCGAGTTTATGGCTGACGAAGATCACGGACAGCCCGCGCGCCGTGCAGGCGCGAATCGCCCCAAACAGCTCGAGCGTTTCCTGCGGCGTGAGGAGCGCTGTGGGTTCGTCCAAGACCAGCATCCGCGCGTCGCGGTACAGTGCCTTTAGGATCTCCACGCGCTGACGCACGCCGACCGACAGGTCCGCCACCCTGGCCTGCGGCGGTACCTCCATGCCGTAGGCGGCGGAGAGTGCGCGTAGCCGCTCGTGCACGATCTCGAGGTCGAGGGCGAGACCCCGGCGTGGTTCCGCACCGAGCGCGACGTTCTCGGCAACCGTGAGCGCGGGGATCAGCATGAAGTGCTGGTGCACCATGCCGATCCCGGCCACGGCCGCGTCTCGGGGCGACGCCGGGGCGTAGGGCCGGCCCCACAACTCCAACGTCCCCGCGTCGGGGCGCAATAGCCCGTACACGATGTTCATGAGCGTCGACTTGCCGGCGCCGTTCTCGCCGAGGATCGCGTGCACCTCGCCGGGGCGCAGATCGACGTCGACGCCGTTCAACGCACGGACGCCCGGGAACTGTTTGGTCAGTCCCCGGACGCGCAGAACCGGTGGCGGTTCGCGGGAGCCGGCGGGACCCGCCTCGGCGGCCACGCGGGAGCCGGCGGAACCCGTTACTTTCCGGCCGCCGCCGGCATCTGCGGGCTCACCTTGACCGTGCCGTTTGTGATCTGCTGTTTTAGGGCGTCGACCTTGGCCGTCATCCTTGCCGGGACGGCCTTCAGGATGGCGCCGATCCCGACGCCGCCGTTCTGTAGATCAAACGTCTCGGTCCCGCCCTGCAGCGTGCCGTCACGCAGGCGCTTTGCGGTCAGGAACACGGATGTGTCCACGCGCTTCATCGCGCTTGTGAGCACGTTGTTCGGGGCGAGGTACGCCTGATCGCTGTCCACGCCGATCGCCAGGAAGCCCTCCGCCTTGGCCGCCTCGATCACGCCTTCGCCGGTACCGCCGGCGACTTGGAAGACGATGTCGGCGCCGCGGCTGTGCTGCGCGAGTGCGAGCGCCTTGCCGGACGCCGGATCGTTGAAGTTGCCGGTGTAGCCCCGGAGGACCTTGACCTTCGGGTTGACCGCCCACGCGCCTTCGTAGTACCCGGCGATGTAGCTATCCACGGGCGGGATCTGGATCCCGCCGACCACGCCGATCGTGCCGGTGTGGCGCAGCCCGGGCAGCTTCACGCTGGCGTCCTGGTCCACGAGCGCGGCGAGCGCGCCGACCAGGTACCCGCACTGCTCGGTGGAGAACACGGCGCTCGTCACGTTCGGGCGGTCCTTGATCACGTCGTCGATCAGCAGGAAGTGGGTCTTCGGAAAGTCCTTGGCGACCTGCTCGGTGGCGTCTTTCATCAGGAACCCCACCGCGATCACCAGCTGGTAGCCGCTGCGCGCGAAGTTTGTGAGGTTCGGCACGTAGTCGTTCTGCGAGGTGGACTGCACGACGCCGGTCTGGACGCCCAGCTCGCTCTTGGCCCGCTGCAGTCCTTCATAGGACAGTTGGTTGAAACTGCGGTCGTTGAGGCCGCCGATATCGGTGACCAACCCCACCTTGGCCGGTGTCGCCGCCGACGTGCCCGCGGGAATGACTGCCAACACCGCGACGATCAACGCCGCGCATACGCTCCTCATCGCGCGCTCCTCGTTCCCACGACGTCGTTCCAGTGCCACACTACTCGGGGCGGCAGTGGATCCCCTGCTCGCCCGTGGAGGAACAAAGCGGTCCCGACGCGGAACACGACTTCAGGACGCGGAGTGCCCGGAGGCGTCGTCGATGCGTGGACACGGAGCGCGGCAACTTCCGAACGGGTTCCCCGAAAAGCCCCTCATCGGGATGATCCACATGCCCGCGCTCCCCGGCGCCCCAGGGAACACGCTCGCCATGGACGCGCTGGTGCGGTACGCGCTCTCGGAAGCGAGGATACTGGAGCGCGCCGGGCTCGACGCGGTGATCGTCGAGAACGTCGGCGACACACCGTTCTTCAAGGAGCGCGTGCCGCCGGTGACGATCGCCGCGATGACCGCGATCGCCGGGGAAGTCGTCGCCCACACCAAGCTCGCCGTCGGCCTGAACGTGCTGAGAAACGCCTGCGCCGAGGCGCTGTCGATCGCGCATGTGACCGCCGCGCGTTTCATTCGGTGCAACATCATGATCGGCGCGTACGCCACGGACCAGGGCGTGATCGAGGGGTGCGCCGCCGCACTCGCGCGGCTCAAGCACGAGCTCGGCGCCCACGTGCTGATCTTCGGCGACGTCCACGTCAAGCACGCCCACCCGCTCTTCGACGTTCCCATCGAGCACGCCGCGGCCGACCTCGCGGAGCGGGGCGGGGCCGACGCGGTGATCGTCTCCGGGGCCCGGAGCCCGATCCCGCCGGCGGCGGAGACCTTGGATACGGTGCGAGCGGCGGTCGCGCTCCCGGTCCTAGTGGGGAGCGGCGTCGGGCTGGCGAACGTGCAGCAGCTCTATCGGGCATCGGACGGGCTCATCCTCGGGGAACCCGATTTCAAGATCGACGCGGTGTGGGGAGGTCCGAGCGACGAGCGCGCCTACGCAACGGCCGTGCAACGCTGCCGAGGCTAGGGCTCCAGCCAAGCGCGTCGAATCCCTACGGGCAGGGTGCCGCCGCACCCTACGGGGCACGGCGGTCGCGGGCGCCTAACCGCGCCCGGATCATCGATCGGCCGGGCTCGAACGCGAACGTGAGGAGGAACCAGGTGTCGGTCGCACGCGCGCAAGGACAAGACACGGCGACACATCTCACGGGCGGGCAGGCTCTGGTGCAGGGACTCATCGCCCAAGGGGTCGACGTGGTGTTCGGTCTCCCCGGGGTCCAGCTCGATTGGGCGTTCGATGCGTTGCACGCGGCGCGCGACGCGGTCCGAGTGTACCACACCCGCCACGAGCAGGCGGTCTCGTACATGGCCGACGGGTACGCGAGGGTGACCGGGCGGGTCGGCGTGTGCCTGACCGTGCCCGGCCCGGGCGTGCTCAACGCCATGGCCGGCCTGGCGACGGCGTACGCGTGCTCGTCCCCGGTGCTGTGCGTGACGGGACAGATTCCATCCGCCGAGATCGGTGCGGGTCGCGGGCTGCTGCACGAGATCAACGACCAGCTCGTCGCGCTTCGGTCGGTCACCAAGTGGACGGCGGGGGCGACCAAGTCCGAAGACATCCCCGGTATCGTCCACGAGGCGTTCCGACAGCTTCGTACCGGGCGCCCACGACCGGTGGCGGTCGAGATCCCGCCGGACGTCCTGCGGGAGACTGCCGAGATGGCACCGGCGGAGCCGCTGGCGGTCGACCCCCCGGCCGGAGACCCGGACCTGGTCGACCGTGCGGCACGGATGCTCGGGGCCGCGGAGCGCCCGATCATCTTCGCGGGCGGAGGCGTTTTGCGATCCGCCGCGTGGGAACCGCTCCGACAGCTCGCCGCGATGCTGGAAGCTCCGGTCGTGATGACGGAGAACGGGAAGGGCGCCGTGTCCGATCGGCACTACCTCGCGCAGACGATGACGGCGGCGGCGGAGCTGGTGCCGGCATCGGACGTGGTGTTCGTCGTGGGCACCCGGTTCTACCTGCCCTCCCGGTCCGACTGGGGCCCGCGCGCGGGACAGACGGTGATTCAGCTGGACATCGACCCCGCCGAGATCGGCCGCAACTCCGACGTCACCCTGGGACTTCCGGCCGATGCGAAGCGGGGACTCGACGCGCTGGTGGCCGCCGTGCCCCGGCACAACCGGAAGCGGGAGAGCCGTCGGGATGACCTAGAAGCGGTGCGGGCGCGGACGCGCGCGCGGCTGGAGACGGTGCAGCCGCAGGCCGCGTACGCCGCGGCGATCCGGGACGTGCTTCCCGATGATGGGATTCTCGTCACGGAAATGACCCAGGTGGGCTACTGGTCCAACGTCGGGTTCCCCGTCTACGCGCCCCGGACGTACCTCACCTCCGGATATCAGGGCACGCTCGGCCACGGGTTCGCGAACGCCCTCGGCGCGCAGGTCGGCGCGCCCGGCCGGAAGGTCGTCTCGATCAACGGCGACGGGGGGTTCATGTACAACGTCCAGGAGCTCTCGACCGCCGTGCGGCACCGGATCAACGTCGTGGCGATCGTGTTCAGCGACAACGCGTACGGGAACGTCCGGCGGATCCAGCGGGAGTCGTTTGGCGGGCGCGTCATCGCGTCCGACCTGCTGAATCCCGACTTCGTCAGGCTCGCGGAGGCGTTCGGGATGGACGGCATCCGCGTGGGCACGCCCGATGCGCTCCGGAGGACGCTCGGAGAGGCCCTCGCAAACGACCGGCCCGCGCTGATCGAAGTGCCGGTGGAGGAGATGCCGGACCCGCGGGCCGCGGCACGGCCGGGATACCGCGGCTAACGCGCTAGCGCTTCTCGGCCTTCGCGGAGAAACGCGCGGGCGCCGAAAGCAAGCGTCGGGCGCGCCGCGACGCCCATCCCAGCCCGTACCGCCTCACCGTCCACCCGACCCGGCGCACCCCCCGCACCGCCAGGTCGAACGGCAGGGACCAGCCCCGCTGGACTCGCCACCGGCGGCGGTAGTAGCCGGGCATCCCGGCAAGCGTGCGGAGCGCGCCGGTGCCTGGAGGTAGGCTCCGCGAGTGGTCGAGGTAGCCGACACACACGGTCAGCAGTGGCCCCCAGCGCTCAGGTGGCTCGATCCGCGCCGCGTGGACGATGCGATCGGTGAGCGGCACGGGCATGGCGCGAAGCTGTTGCAGCACGCGGTCGGGGATCGGCCCGTCGAGTGTGCGCCGCACGTACGTCAGCCCGGCCCGCAGCGGCGGGATGAACCCGCATCGGCCCGCCTGCGCTAGCAGGCGGGTCCAATCGAGTGCCTCGCCGGAAGTGCTGAGGATGGTCATGACATCCATCACCCAGCGAACCCTCGACACCTCGAACCCGATGGCGCCGCGCACGATCCCGTGCACGCAGACGTGCAGCAACTGGTCCGCCGGTCTCAACGCCCGGGTGGGCGTCCCCAGCGCATCCATCTCGACCGTGTCCTGCCAGAACGGCGCGCTCACGTCGGGCGCGATGCTCTCCGGGAACAACCGCCAGTGCACGTCGAACTCGTGTCCGGCGGCGTCGTGAAATTCCATCTCGGAGTGGCGGTCAGGATGCGCCGTGGCGTCGAGCAGCGCGTCCTCGGGCGCCCCGCACGGGGTAAAGCCATTGCCCCGCAGCAGCTGGATTGCGCTCGACGCCTGGTTCCCCGGAACACAGATGTCGAAGTCCGTCATCGGCCGCATGCCATAGTCTCGGTAGTACTGTAAGACCAGCGCCGCGCCTTTGAGCAACATGCTTGGAATTCCCGCTGCGTGCAGCAACCGCAGTGGGCGGGCCATCGCGTGGAACCGCAGCTGATTTTGATACCAGGTCCGCCGGTAGATGCCTCGGAGCCTCCCCAAGAGCGGATCGGAGACGCCTTGGTCTCTCAGGCTGCAATAGAGTCGGGGGACCAGCCGGTACGACTCACTATCGATGTCGTCGAAGTCGATCGTGGATTTCCATTGGGCCCAGGCGGCGAGGGCCTCGGGGCCGCGCAACAGCGCCGCGCGCAAGAGCAGTTCCTCTTGCCACGTGGGCCAGGGGTCTCGTTTCGCGTATCCGATACTCATGCTCACACGCGCGTCTCCTCCATCGTCATCGCATTATACGGTGCGTTCACGTCGAGTCCTGCCCGCGGCGCTCCCATCGGAGGTATGAACCGGCGGATCTTCTGGGGGACGGGAATGTCTGTTTGAAGAAGGACAATCATGCGAGCGGAGGTCGGGCGCCCGTGCCCTCCGCGGCAGGGGTGTACCATCCCCGCCGACGAATGGGCGTCCAAGCGTCGCACCGGGCGGACGCAGGCACCGGACATCCAGGAGGGGCGACAGCGGTGGCGGACTCGACGGTGAGCGTCATTGTGGCCGTAAAGAACGGCGCGCGGTTTCTGCGCGCGGCGATCGACAGTGTGCTCGCGCAGGACTTGCGTCCCGTCGAGGTGGTCGTCGTCGACGGCGGGTCGGCGGACGACAGCGCCGCGATCGCCGGCTCGTATCCGGCGGTGCGCGTCGTCCCGCAAGCAGGGACGGGGGTCGCGAGCGCCTACAACACCGGTATCGAGGTCACACGTGGCGACATGCTCGCGTTCCTGTCGGCGGATGATCTCTGGACCCCTGACAAGCTGAGCGCCCAGGTTGGGTTTCTCCGCCCCCGGCCTCAGGTCCAGTACGTGACGGCGCGGCTGCGCTTCTTCCTCGAACCGGGGTGCGCGGCGCCCCCGGCTTTCAAGCGCGACCTGCTCGAAGGCGACCACGTCGGTCACATCATGGAGACCCTGCTGGCGCGACGGTCGGTGTTCGACCTCGTGGGGCGGTTCGACTCGCGCCTGTCCACCGCCGAGGACGTCGATTGGTTCTCGCGCGCGCACGACCTGGGGGTCCGCACGGCCGTGGTCGAGCGCGTGCTGCTCCACAAGCGCGTGCACGACGCGAATCTGTCCCTCACCGACGCGGCGTCGAACCGAAATCTTCTCGAGGTCGTCAGGCGATCGCTCGCCCGCAAGCGCGAGCACTTCGTTCAGCCGCCGCCGAGCGCCAATCGGTTGCGCTGACGCCAGAGCACGCGTCGGGGCCGGCCTCGCCGGAGCAGGTCGGGGACCGTGACGGACGTCAACGTGTCGCGCAGGCGGTTGAAGACCAGGTCGAGCGCCTTCAACATGGACGACGGGTCGACCGCATCCCCCCGCAGGGCCGCTTCACTGCCATCGTGGAAGAGCACGATGCTCCCGGGCCGGACGCGCGCTATCACGCGATAGGCGACGACGGCGGGCGCGTCGCCCCGCCAATCTCCGGCGTCCACGTCCCACGCGACCACCTCATGGCGCATCCACAGCGCGTCGAGCCTGGACGCGTCGTCCTGGTCGCCGTACGGTGGTCGAAAGAGCCGTTCGCCGTACGGGGCGATCGCTCTGCCGCAGGCGCCGATCTGTCGGCGGCGTTCCCGGCGCGGCACCTCCGGAAACGAGGGGTGATCCCACGAATGGTTGCCGATAGCATGGCCCGCATCGGCGACCTGCCGCACGAGGGCGGGATACCGCGCGGCCGCCTGTCCGAGCATGAAAAACGTGGCCCGCGCTCGATGCGCCCGGAGTATCTCGAGCACCCGGGGCGTGGACGAGGGGTGCGGTCCGTCGTCGAACGTCAGGGCGAGGACGGGGTCCTGCGTCGACACGCGGATGATCGTCCCCAGCGCCCATTCCGCGGCCGCTGGGCTCCATCGGTGGAAGAGCCCGAGCACGCGCCGGGCCGCGGTCGGGCGATCAGGGCGGGCGTTCATCGACTCGATGTGGTTCCGGGACGGTGGTGGGCGCCCCTGCTCACCGATGGTCCCGTCGGAACATCCTTCAAACCCGCCAAACCCGCGATTTTTGATCCTTTGCGCCCCGGAAAGAATCGTTCGGATGACCAAGGCAGGGTTGGTCCAGGCAGGCGTGTCCTTTTCGATTCACGAAACACAGCCTTAACATATCGTCCATCTTGCGGGGAGCACCGGCCCGCTCGGTCGGGCTGGAGTGTGCGCGGAGGCACGTGTGGAGGTGTCCGGGATGATCACGGTCCTGCGGTTCACGGTCAACACACCGACCGTCGTTCACGAAGTGTTCGACGACGAGGTCGTGATCATCAACCTTGACACGGGCGTCTACTACAGCGTGAACGGTCTCGCCGCTGAGATCTGGACTCGGATCGACGGGGCGACGGCGGGCGGCATCATCGACGACCTTGCGTCACAGTACGCGATGGCCGCCTCTGACGTCGAGGCGTCGGTGCGACCGTTCCTCGACGAGCTGAGCGCGGAGGGTCTCATCGTGCCCGAGCAGCCGGGTTCCCGGGAACGCGGGCGCGACGCCGCCCCCGGAGCGATCACCGTGGCGCCGCGTGTCCCGCAGTTCGAAACCCCGGTGCTCCGGAAATACAACGACATGCAGGAGTTGCTGCTGCTGGATCCGATCCACGAAGTCGACGAGGTCGGCTGGCCGGTGCGGCCGCTCGGTGTACCCGAGCAGCGGCCGAAGGACCGGGCCTAGGCAGTCACTCACCGATGACCGACCGGCCGTTCGTGCGTCTCGCATACGCCGAACCGGGACGCCGCGTGCGGCATCCGGCGGCGGCTCCCAGCCGTCATGCGAACCCTTAACTCCCGCGCTTCCGACGTCGCACCGCCCGACCCGGCCGCGTTCTTTGAGACCGTGCACCAGGCGTTCGGGCGTGCGGAACGCGCGGCCGGAGGGATCGACCGCTGGTATCTCGTGGCCGGCCACCCAGTGCGGCTGCGGTTTGCCGGGCCGACGCTGGTCCCGCTCATCGCCCCGGCGCTCGAGCATTTAGCGACGGCGCCGGTCGCCCGGCCCGCGTTGACCGTGTGCCTGTGGGACGTCGAGTCCTTGCTGCCCCGCGTTCCCGCTCCGCCGTGGCGGATGCACGACGACATCAACAGTCGGGCGTCGCGCAGCTATAGCGACGAGCGCATCCACGCGAGCTTCGATATGGGCACGGGCGTGCTCTCGCTGGTCGACGGGGCCGCGGATCTGGCCGTGTATTGCGTGCGCGACGCCCGTCGGCTTCCGGGATACGAGATCGGCGCTCCGCTCAAACCAATCTTCCAGCGGGCGATGCACGGGCGCGGCGGGCAGCTCGTCCACGCGGCCGCCGTCGGCCGGCCCGACGGGGGGGTGCTGCTCGTCGGAAAAGGGGGATCCGGCAAGTCCACGACCGCGCTGACCTGCCTCGGGACGGAGCTGCTCTACGCCGCGGACGACTACTGCATGCTGTCGACCGATCCGGTTCCCTACGCGCACAGCCTGTTCAACTCCGCGAAAGTGTACGCCGAGGACCTGGGGCGGTTTCCCCGCCTCGCGGCCCTCCCGAGCCGGCTGGACGATCTCGGGATCGACAAGGCGCTCCTGTTCCTGCATCCTGATCAACGCGACTGGATCACGACCGGCTTTCCCGTGCGCGCGATCCTCGTTCCCCAGGTCACGGGTCGGCCGGAGACGTCCGCGGTGCCGATCTCCCCGGCGGCGGCGTTGAAGGCGCTCGCGCCGAGCACGATCTTTCAGCTGGCCGGGATGGACCATTCGACGCTCGGAACGCTCGCCGCCTGCGTGAGGCGCGTGCCGTGCTACGCGCTGCGCTTGGGGTCGACGCTCTCGGCGATCCCCGCGGCGATCCAAGACGTGCTGGCACAGGTGTCGGGGGGCGCACGTTGACCCGCGTGTGCGTCAGCGTGGTCATCCCGGTGTACAATGGCGCGGCGTTCCTCGCCGAGGCGGTGGGGAGCGTCCGCGACCAGGCGGGCGCTCGGCTCGAGGTTGTGATCGTCGACGACGGCTCGACCGACGGAACCGCCGAGGTCGCCAACCGGCTCCCGCAGGCCGGGCTCCGCTATGTGTATCAGGAGAACGCCGGGCCGGCGCGCGCACGAAACCGCGGGTTAGTGCTGGCTCGGGGCGACGTGATCGGGTTCCTCGATGCGGACGACCTGTGGCCCGCGGACCGGCTGCGTCGCCAGATGCGGGCGCTCGACGGCAACGCGTGCGTGGATGTCGTCCTCGGCCGAACCCAGTGCGTGCGACACACCGGCGCCAGCGGAGCGGACCGCCTCGAGGTGTGCTTCCCGCCGTTCGTGTTGCTGTCCCCCACCGCGGCGCTGTTCCGACGTCGCGCGTTTGAACGGGTCGGCACCTTCGACGAAGCGCTGCGCTACGGTGAGGACACCGACTGGTTCATGCGGGCGCGGGAGTGCGGCGTCCCGATTCTCGTCGAGGAAGACATCGCGCTCTTGTACCGTCGGCACGAGCAGAACATGACGCGCGGGCGCACCATGAAGGAGCTGCGGGTCTTGGACGTGCTCAAGCGGTCGCTCGACCGCCGCCGCCGGCATGGCCGCACCGCCGCGTCGCTCCCGAGTCTCACGCCGCCCGCCGCGCCTGGGATCGGTGCGTCTGATCCGCGGGCGGACGAGTAAGGCCATGGCACGCGCGGCGGAACCGGCCGGCCCTCCGTCACCAACGTCTTCGGTCAGCGTCATCATTCCCGTCTACAACGGCGAGCGGTACCTCGGCGACGCCCTCGAGAGCGTGCTGGCGCAAACCGTGCCCCCGATGGAAATCGTGGTGGTCGACGACGGATCGTCGGACGGAAGCGCGGCAGTCGCCGCGCGCTTCCCCGGTGTCCGCTACGTCGCGCAGGGCCACGCCGGACCGGGGGCCGCCCGCAACCGAGGTGTGGCGCTCGCCCGCGGCGCGTTCGTCGCGTTTCTCGACGCGGACGACCTCTGGGTGCGCACCAAGTTGGCGCGCCAGGTCGCGGCCTTTCAGACGGATCCCGCGTTGGACATGGTGTTCGGCCACGCCCGGCAGTTCCACAGCCCGGAGTTGGTTGAGCGCACGAAGGCCAGGATCGCCGGAGCGGGGGCGGTGCTCCCGGGCTTCGTGTTGGGGACCCTCTTGGTGACGCGGGCGTCGTTCGATCGGGTGGGGCCGTTCCCCACGCACACGCGCGTCGGAGAGTTTCTCGATTGGTACGCGCGGGCCAACGACGAGAGGCTCAAGAGCGTCCTGCTCCCCGAGGTCGTGCTGTTGCGACGTTTGCACACCGGCAACCTCGGGTTGCGAGAGCGCGACGCGAGGGCCGACTACGTGCAGATCCTCAAAGCGTCGCTGGATCGGCGGCGCCGGACGGACTGATCGGTCGATCCTGCGCTGGGTCGTGGCCGGGCGCGCACCTCGCGGTTCGAGCAAACGCCGGCCGTCGCCGAACGTCCTCTCTTTGCCGCTAGCGCGCGTCGACGCCCAGGGCACCGAGTCGCAGGGACGCTTCCATCAACGCGCGGGCGTTGTGATAAGGGTCTTTCCAGTCGTGACCCTTCTCGAGGCGGAGCGGCCGGCCATCCCACGTGGTCGCTTCGTACCAGTCCCCACCGTCGTGGTCGGTTTGATAGCGCCAGATCCAGTCGAACTGTCTTTCGAAGGCGATGAGATACTTCGCTGCGCCAGTCCAGCGATAGGCCTCCAGGGACGCGACCAGCATCTCAGCCTGCTGCCACCAATGCTTCGTCAGACGGTCGGCCGGCAGGTAGACAGCCAGACCTACTGCACCGGCCGGAGGACCGTACTGCGCCAGCCCGCCGCGCCAATGGTCGAAACCGAACACCAGCGCGTGGTCGATCAGTCCGAGGACCCGTCGGCGTATCGGTTCGCGCGGCTGGCCGAGGAGATCGATCGCGCGGAGGATGAGCCACGCCAACTCCACCTCGTGTCCGTACGAGATCCGCAATCGGCGTCGCGGGGGGACCCAAGCGTGCCAGGTCCGGTCGAATTCGTCCCAAGCGCCACCGTGGTGGGGGTGGATCGTCTTCGCCAGCAGAAGGTCGACGAGTCCGCGGAGCGCGCGACTATGTGCTTCCCGCCCCGACGCCTCGGCGAGCGTGATCAGGGCCTCCATGACGTGCATGTGCACGTTCAGCGTCTTGCGCTCGCCGCGCCAGTCCGCGATCGGCGACCAGTCACGTGCGAATTCCTCTCTGAAGCCGAGGGCTCCGTCGGTCGCCTTCGCGATGAGGGTGTCGAAGGTCCGCTCTGCCCACGCGAGAACCTGCCGGTCGCCGGTGGCCAACGCGTACTCCGCCAACCCGTATATCGCAAACGCCTGCCCGTACACACTCTTGCGGTCGTCCAGCGGCAAGCCGTTTCGGCTCACCGTCCAGACGAAGCCCTCGTGCTCGCCGTCCCACATCCGGTCGACCAGGAAGCGCACGCCCTGATCCGCGAGCTCCAAGTATCCTTGGTCGGTCAGTCCGTACCGGTGGGCGGCCGCAAGCGTCCAAATCATCCGCGCCTGCATCACCAGGTACTTCTCCGTCGGACCGAGGCGATCGCCGGCGCGGCCAAGATGCGTGATGAATCCGCCATACTCCGGGTCCGGAGCGTGACGGGCCCAGAAGGGTAACACGTTCTCGGCCAAGTCCCGCTCGATGCACGACCGAATCGCGCCCAAGTGGGCCGCCCCCGGCGGCGGGCCGCCTCGGGCGCGGCGGAGCGTCGGGAGTCTCGCGAAGATGTAGGCGTCCTCCGCGCACCGCTGCCCGAGTTCGAGCGCGCCCCCAATCAAACGCCGGCCCCTCCGGGCGGCGGGCCTCAGCAGCGCGCGGAGTTCAGCCACCGGCGCGAACCGCTCCAGCCGGTCGGGGCCGAGCGGTTACGTCGTCGCGCTCGACGCGCGATGCCGCAGCCGCAACCCCTGGACGATCATCAGGGCGCCGAAGATGAACGCGTAGATGCCGATCAACCACAACACCGCGAGCGCCCCCGCGAGCGGGTGGATGAACAGGAGAACGCCGAAGATGATGGACGCGGCACCGCCCAGCAGCAGCGTCCACTCGTTGGCCGCGTGCGCTCTCAGGCGGAAGCCCGCGATTAGCTCGAGGATGCCGGTGACGATCGCCCAGTACGCGATCACGTAGAGCAGCACGAGCGCGGTGATGCCCGGCCAGAAAAACGTGACGAGTCCGGCCAGGATCCCGGCGAGACCAGAGAAGAGGAGCCAGCCCCAGCGGTGATGGCTCTCCGCGGCGCGCACGGCCGCGACGACGTTGAAGACACCATCCACCAGCGCGTAGGCGCCGAACACGATCACCAGGGCGTACAGCGCGATCCCCGAATCGAACAGCGCGATCCCCCCAAAGAGAATCGCGATGACGCCGCGGAGCGCAAGAGCCCACCAGTTTCTCTCGAGAACCCCGATCATGATGTCACCTCCACGGAAGGTACGGAGCGGGCACGTGCGCGAACGATCGTGCTGCCGGGTGCCCCGACTCATTCTTCGACCGGCACGCCGCCCCCTTGCGCTAGGCACATCGGCCCCGGCACCCGGGGGGCTCGGGCGGCACCGTGGACGAGGGTGCACGAGGAACCGTTCCCGCCCGCGGGGAGCCCGTGTCACAGCTGCGCACGACATGGTCGCGCGCCCCGGACGCATCGGGTCGCGAGCGGGAGGATCGTGAGATGAATCACCCTATCGCGCTCGCCATGTTCGACCTCGCGGGCCTCGGCCCCGGACGCCACGCGTGCCTCGCGCGCGCCGTGGACGCGCCCGCCGCGGATCTGCCGGTACTCGCCGTGGTCGGGGTCCAGCCGGGACCGACCCTGGTGGCGACCGGCGGCGTGCACGGCGACGAATACGAAGGCCCGCTGGCGCTCTGGCGCGTGGCCGCGGAGTTGCGCCCCGACGAGATGCACGGGGCGCTCGTCGCGTTGCCGATCTGCAACCCTTGGGCCGCGGCGGCGGGTCGGCGCGCCACCCCCGAGGCGATCGACGGGGTGAACCTCGCCCGGACGTTTCCCGGGGACGCCGACGGCTCCCCCACGCAGCGGCTCGCCGCGGCGCTCCTCGGCTGCGTGCTCCGCCTTCGGCCGGCGCTCGTCTTGGATCTCCACAGCGGCGGCGTGCTCTCCCGTTTCCACCCGATGGTCGGGTACCGGCGCGGCCTGGGGGACGCGGTCCGATCGCAGGCGGCCGCCCGCGCGTTCGGCCTGCCGGCGCTGTGGGAGCTTCGCGACCATCCGGGGACGTTCAACGCGGAGACCGCGCGGCGCGGGATCCCGACAATCGGCGTGGAGATGACCGGGACCGGCGCCGCGCTCGAGGCCGATGTCGCCGCGAACCGCGCCGGCGCACTGAATCTCCTTCGGTGGCTCGGCGTGCTCCGGGACCGGCCGGCGCCAGAGACTCCCGGCCCGTTCCGCCGCATGACCGACGTGCCCGCCACCGCGGACGGGTACGTGGTCCCTCTCCGGGAGGTTGGGGAGCCGGTCGCCGAGGGCGACCCGCTGGTGCGCGTCCTGACGGCGTTTGGCGAGATCGCCGAAGTCGTTAGGGCGCCGCACGCCGGCATCGTGTGGGTGATGCGCCATCTGCGCACGATCCGCACGGGCGAGACGGCCTGCGCGGTCGCCGCGGAGTAGCGCTCGGGGTCGGAGGCGAGACACCCCGGGCGGTGCGCACGCCGGGGAGGGAGCGTGCGATCCTGCGGAGCGCTTCGTCCGTAGTTGGTCATGGGGTGCGGCAAGAGCCGGTCGAGGCCGGCGTTCCCCGTGAGCAGGACCGTACGGCGGGACACGGAATGACTGGGCCAGGTCAACTGAGGCTTAGCCGAAAACGGGCAATCGTTCCGCACCAGCGTAGTTCAGGGAGGGGTGCAGCATGGCGAAGGACGGACGCTCGCGGACGAACCGGGTGACCCGGCGCAGGTTCCTCCAGACCGTGACGGCCGCAGGGGTGGGCGCGGCCGCGTCGCGGTGGTTCGCGGGACCCGGAACCGGCACCGGCACGGCGTCCGCGGCGCAGGCGATGCGCCGCGGCGGCACCTTGAAGATCGCCGAGATCGGTGAGCCGCTCACGCTCGACACCACCGCCACCACGGCCGACTTGACCTCGACGATCACGCTGCCGGTGTTCGAGGAGTTGTTCGCGTTCGACAGCAACTGGCGGATCCAGCCGGGGCTCGCCGCAGGGTCGACGGTGAGCAAGGACGGCCTGACGTACACGTTTACGCTGCGCAGCGGCGTGCCGTTCCACAACGGCAAGACGATGACCGCGGACGACGTCGTGGCTTCGCTGAACCGGTGGGGCAAGGTCAGCCCCCGAGGGCCCTCGGTGTACCAGCACGTGGACTCGGTCACCGGCGCGGGCAACACGGTGACGATGAAGTTGAAGGAACCGTTCGCGCCGTTGCTCGCGTTCCTCGCGCTTCCGAACGGCGCGGCCGCGATCATGCCGAAGGAGATCGCGGACGCCGCCGGCACGCAGCCCATCAAGCAGCTCGTCGGCACCGGGCCCTACAAGTTCGTGGAATGGGCCCCGGACCGGTACGTCCACCTCGCGCGCTTCGACCAGTATGCGGCGCGCACCGAGCCCCAGAACGGCTACGCCGGCCGGCGCGACGCGGTCGCCGACGAGATCTTCTTCTATCCGGTCTCCCAAGTCGCGACGCGGATCGCCGGCGTGCAGAGCGGCGACTACGACATCGCCGACGGGATCAATCAGGACGCGTACACTCAGCTTGCCAAGGATGCGCGCGTCGACGTGGGCATCATTCCCGGCTCGTTCCTGACCTTCTTCTTCAACAAGAAACAGGGCATGATGGCGAACGAGAAACTGCGCCAGGCGGTCGCAGTCGCGATGGACATGCAGCCGATCTTGCAGGCGACCTTCGGCAACCCCGCGCTGTACTCGGTCGACGCGAGCATCTACCCGAAGGGCACCGTGTGGTACACCGAGGCGGGCGCCCCACTGTACAACGTCCACAACGTGGACCAGGCGAAACAGCTCGCCAAGGAGGCCGGCTACAGCGGGCAGCCGATCCGCTGGCTGACGACCCAGCAGTACGACTACATGTTCAAGAGCACGGTCGTGGCTGCGGCGCAGCTCCAGCAGGCCGGGTTCAAGATCGACATGCAGGTCATGGACTGGGCGAGCGTGCTCGACCACCGGAACAAGCCGGCGGATTACGACATCTTCGTGACGTCGCACGGGTTCGTCCCCGACCCGGCGCTGATTACGGTGTTCAGCTCGGCCTATCCGGGTTGGTGGGACACCCCGACCAAGAACACGCTGTTTTCGCAGTTCACCGCGGAACCGGACGCGAAGAAGCGCGTCCAACTCTGGGCCAAGCTGCAGACGCTGATGTACCAGGAGGCTCCGATCGTCCGGCCCGGGGCGTTCAACCTGCTGCAGCTGAATCGCAAGGGGCTCCCCGGGTTCCGCGCATCGTACTGGATCGTGCCGTGGAACGTGCAGGCGGCCAAGTAGCGGATCCGGGGCGTCCGGCGCAGAGGTGCTGGCCTATCTGACCGGGCGGCTGCTCGCGCTCCTCCCCGTGCTCGGGGTGGTGGCGGTCGTCGTGTTCCTGCTCGTGCATGTGACGCCCGGCGATCCGGCGCGCGTCCTGCTCGGGCAGGATGCCACCGATGCCCAGGTGGCGGCGCTGCGCCACGATCTCGGACTGGACCGGCCGCTGCCGGTCCAGTTCGCGCTCTGGATCGGCCGCGCGCTGCACGGCGACCTCGGGACGTCGCTGTTTCTCCGCATCCCGGTGACCTGGGACATCCTCCAGCACCTTGGGCCCACGGCCACGCTCTCGCTGCTCGGCCTCAGCGTGGCGCTCGCGATCGGTATTCCCGTGGGCGTGGTCTCCGCGGTGTTCCGAAACTCGTGGCTTGATCAGCTGAGCCTTGCGCTCGCGATGCTGGGCGCGGCGGTGCCCAGCTTCTGGCTGGGGCTGTCGCTGATCATCCTCTTTGCGGTGGACCTCGGGTGGCTGCCGTCGTCCGGGTACCAGTCGCCGGCCACCGGCGTGTGGCACAGCCTGGAATACCTGCTGCTGCCGGCGCTCGCGCTTGGTGTGCCGAGTTCGTCGCTGATCATCCGGTTCACGCGCAGCAGCCTGCTCGACGTGCTCGGCAACGACTACATCCGCACCGCGCGGGCGAAGGGGCTGCGCGGCCGGGCCGTGATTTTCCGGCACGCGTTCCGCAACGCGCTCGTGCCGATCCTCACCGTCGTCGGCCTCACGTTCGCCGCCCTGATGGGGGGCGCCGTCGTAACCGAAAACGTGTTCAGCCTGCCCGGCATCGGCCAGCTCGTCGTGTCGTCGGTGTTGCGCCGGGACTATCCGGTGATCCAAGGGGTCGTGCTGATGGTCGCCACCGCCTACGTCGTCATCAACCTCGGCGTGGACCTCCTCTACTTTGCCGTGGACCCGCGGGTGAGGTACTAACAGGATGGCCGGGGAGATGGTGACGGCACGCGCCGGCCGGGGGGCGCGCCCAAACATCGGATCGCTCCTGTGGCGGATGGTCGTCCGCCGGCGGGTCATCGGGGTCGGGGTGGTGGTGCTCGGGGTGATCGCGGTCGCCGCGATCCTGGCGCCCGTGTTGTCCCCGTACGACCCCTCTGCGCTGAACGTGCCGGACCGTCTGCTGGGCCCGGCGCGGGGGCATCCGTTTGGGACCGACGAGTTCGGCCGCGACATCCTGAGCCGGACGCTCTACGGCGCCCGGCTGTCGCTGACGGTGGGCCTCGTCGTGACCGCGGTCGCGACCGCGGCCGGGATCGTGGTCGGGCTCGTCGCCGGGACGAACCCGCGTGCGGACCGGATCCTGATGCGGGTGATGGACGGCGTCATGGCGTTTCCGGACATCCTGCTGGCGATCGCGCTCATGGCGTCGCTCGGTCCGAGCGCCCGGAACGTCGTCCTGGCGCTGAGCTTCGTCTACACGCCGCGCGTCGCCAGAGTCGTGCGAGGCGCCGTGCTCGTGATCGCGTCCCAGGAGTACGTGGAGGCGGCGCGCGCGGTCGGGGCGCGCGGGGTCCGCATCCTCGCGCGGCACATCCTCGTCAACAGCGCGTCGCCGGTGATCGTGCAGGCGACGTTCATCACGGCGTACGCGATGCTCGGCGAGGCGGCGCTGAGCTTCCTCGGGGTGGGGATCCCGCCGCAGATCGCAACGTGGGGCGGCATCATCAGCCAGGGCCAGGTGTATCTCCGGCAGGCTCCGTGGATCAGCATCTTTCCGGGCGCGGCGATCGTCCTGAGCGTGCTCAGCCTTAACCTGCTCGGCGACGGGCTCCGCGACTTTCTCGACCCGCGCCTCCGGTACTCGTAGCGCGGGTAAGGAGGCAGAGCGGGTGACGAACCAGGGGAACATGCTGCTGCGCGGCGGCCGGGCGATGCACCTCGACGGGGTGCCGCACGGCGAAGTGGTGGACATCGGGATCGAGCGCGACGGGACGGTCGGCCTGGCGGGCCGGTGGGACGGCCGGCGCCCGTTCGACCGGGTGGTGGCGCTCAACGGTGCCTGGATTTCGCCCGCGTGGATCGACCTGCACGTCCACTGCTACTACGGCGGCACCTGGCTGTCGCTCCGCCCGGGCCGGGTCGGACCGGCCCGCGGCGTCGGGCTCGTCGTCGACTGCGGGAGCGCCGGCGAAGCGAACTTCGCAGGGTTCAAGGAGTTCCTGATCGATCCCTCGCCGTTTCCGATCCTCGCGTACCTCAACATCAGCACGATCGGCCTGGTCGCCGCGAACCGGGTCAGCGAGTTGATCGGCGACGCGGTGCTCGACCCCGCGCGCACGGCGCAGGTCGCGGAGGCCCATCGGGGCCTCATCAAGGGCATCAAGATCCGGGCGAGCGACCAGGTCGTCGGCGAGTGGGGGATGACTCCCGTGCGGGTGGCGAAGACGGTGGCGCGGGCCGTTCGGCTGCCGCTCGTCGTGCATATCGGCGAGGCGCCGCCGACGCTCGATGAGATCTTCGGCGTGCTGGAACCGGGCGACATGATCACCCACTGCTTCACGGGCAAGCTCACGAACGCGATCGACCGTCAGCCGCCCCACTTCCGTCGGATGCGCGAGCTGGTGCAGGCGGGCGTCTGGATCGACGTGGGGCACGGACAGGGGAGCTTCCACTACGGGACGGCGCGGTTTGCGATCGCGCACGGGCTCCTGCCGACGACGATCAGCACGGACCTCCATATCGGCAACGCGGCCGGTCCGGTGTGGGACATGGCGACGACGATGAGCAAAATGCTCACCGTGGGCATGACGGTCGAGGATGTCGTTGCGCGTTCGACGACCGCGCCGGCGCGGTTTCTCGGACTCGAGGGGTGGGGCGGCTGCACCGCCGGGGCCCCGGCGCGGTTCACGGTGTTCGACCTCGCAGACGGCGCGGAGGCGCTCCCGGACTCCTACGGCAACCTGGAGACGATCCGGCGGTTCTTCGAACCACGGCACACGGTCCTCGGAACGACGGTGTGGGAGGCGGCGCGAGACACCGATCGCGGGCACGGCAGCGTGTCGATCAATTCGGGCGATCCCGTCCCGGCCGGGCGGCGAGGAGGGTAGGCGGGCCCCGACCCATGGCATCCGGACCGTCCGTACAAGGGGATCGGGGCGGTGCATGGAATCAACACCGAACCTCGCCTGACGGCGGGGGTAAGGAGGGGGTGTAGGATGGCACGATTCGGATCACGCTCGCAGGGGAAGTTGAGCCGGCGCGAGCTCCTGGCAGGGGGCCTCGCGCTCGGCGGAGGGATGGCCGGGCTCGACCTGCTCGGCGCGCCGTGGGGTCTGACGTCGGCCGGGGCGGCGGCGGCACCGAAGCGCGGGGGAACGTTCGTGGCCGCGCAGGAGATCGATTTCGTCAGTCTGGACCCGCACACGGACTCGAACTTCTCCGCTGCGCAGGGGTTCGAGCACATCTACGAGAGCCTGACCGGCTACGACGAGAAGACGAACGTCGTTCCGTCGCTGGCCACGAAGTGGGAGATCGCGAACGGCGGCAAGCAGTACACGTTCCACCTGCGGCCCAACGTGAAGTTCCACAACGGCCAGCCGCTGACCGCGGACGACGTCAAGTACAGCATGGACCGCGTTCTGGATCCGAAGACCGCTTCGCCGTGGCTCTCCTGGTTCTCCGCGATCAAGGAGATCAAGGTCGTCGATCCGATGACCGTGCAGATGAACCTCGACGCCCCGTACCCGGATCTGCTGGGCGCGTTCGCCGGCATGCGCGCCTCCGGGATCATGCCGAAGGGGTACGCCGAACGGGAAAACTTGAAGATCAAGGCGGTCGGGACCGGCCCGTTCAAGTTGGTCGAGTACGTGCCACAAGATCACATCACGTACGTGCGGAATCCGGACTACTGGGACAAGCCGCTGCCCTATTTTGACGGCATGACCTTCAAGGTCCTCACGGAGGAGAACGCGCGGCTCGCGGCCCTCCGCGCCGGCCAAGTCCAGTACGCCACGTTGAGCGCGCAGGGTGTCGCGCAGCTCCAGAACGCGCCCGGGATCACCGTCATGAAGGCGCCAAACGCCTGGGTGGCGCTGCACTACATCAACGTCAGCAAGAAACCGCTCGACGACGCCCGTGTGCGCAGAGCGCTCCGGATGGCGGTGGACACGAGCGAGGTGATCCAGAAGGCCACGTACGGGGCGGCGGTCCCCTCGGGCCCGATCCCGACCGGGTACGGCGATTGGTCACTCGATCCGAAGACGCTGCCCTACCTCAAGCCGGACCTCGACGGCGCGAAGAAACTGCTCGCCGAGGCGGGCTTCCCGAACGGCGGCTTCACGGTCGAGCTGAGCTGTTCGCCGCAGTACCCCGAGTTCGTGGCGAGCACGCTGATCGTCCAGGACGCGGCGCGCAAGCTCAATGTGACCGCGAACGTCGTGCAGATGGAATGGGGCGCGTTCGTGGCGGCGCACAACCAGGAGATCGCAACGGGCGGGAAGCAAGGCGGAACCGTCTTCGCGTCCGCCAACACGTTCCGGCCTGGCCCGGACGGGTACATCTACCCGTACTTCTCCTCCAAGGGCACGATTAACGACGGCGGCTATCGGAACCCCAAGCTCGACCCGTTGATGGACGAGGCGCGCGCGATTTCGAACCACGATCAGCGCCGGAGCCTGTACGTGCAGATCCAGCGCACGCTGCTCGACGAGTCGCCGAACTGGTGGTGGTACGCGAAGATCAACATCGAAGCGCTGTCGTCGAAGGTCCAAGGGTACGCGCAGTCGTTCACCGGCCGTCGGTTCCTTCTCAAGAAGGCCTGGATCGCCAGTTGAGGCGTTAGCCTGCTGTCGTGCCGGGCGCGGGTCGACCGCGCCCCGGTACGACGTAGCTTCTCACGGGATGCGGTATCTCATCCGGCGCGGGCTTTGGACAGTGGCCGCTCTGCTTGGCGTCTCGGTCGTCATCTTTCTGCTCGTGCGGCTGCTGCCGGGGACGATCGTCGACATCCTGAGCGGGGGCGAAGGCCAGCTCAACGCCGCGCAACGCGCCGCGGTGGTGCACGAGTTCGGCCTCGACCGGCCGCTCCCGGTCCAGTACGCGTACTGGCTCGGCAGCATGGCGCAGGGCAACTTTGGCGTGTCGTTCCGGTCGGGGCAGCCGGTCGGCGAGCTCCTGGTGTCGCGGCTGCCGATCACCGTTGAACTCGCGGTGCTCGCCGTCGTCGGTGTCGCCGCGGTCGGCATCCCGCTCGGCATCCTGGCGAGCGTCTCACGGAGCGTCCGGGTCAAGACCCTCGTACAGATCGTCGGCCTGCTCGGCCTCTCCGTGCCAAACTTCTGGATCGCGGTGCTCCTGATCATCACGGCGTCCTACCTGTTTCGCTGGCTGCCGGCCCTCATCTATGTGCCGCCGTGGGCGCAGCCGTGGGTGAACCTCCAGCAGATGTTCCTGCCGGTGCTGTCGCTCGCGCTCGGGCTGGCCGCGGTCGTCGTGCGCATGACACGGTCCTCGATGCTCGAGGTGCTCGGACAGGAGTACGTGAAGGTGGCGCAGGCGAAAGGTGTGCCGCCGATGGGCGTGTTGCTGCGCCACGCGCTGCGCAACGCGCTCATCCCGATCGTGACGGTCCTCGGCTTGCAGATGGGGTACCTGCTCGGTGGGGTCGTGATCACCGAGCAGATCTTCGGGCTGCCCGGGTTGGGGTGGATGCTCCTCAACGGGGTGTACCAGCGCGACTACCCGGTGGTCCAGGGCACCGTGATGCTGTTTGCCCTGGCGTTCATCGTGGTGAACCTCAGCGTGGACCTGATCTACACCTACCTCGACCCGCGGATCCGGTATGAGTGAAAGCCACGCCGGGCCCCGCGCGGCCGCCGTGGCCCCCGCGCGGGACGGGTGGGGCGGCGCCAAGTGGCTGCGGGCACTGCGCCGGACGCCCGCGGCGATGATCGGCGCGACCCTGGTCGCGTGCGTCGTCGTCATCGCGGTCACGGCGCCCCTGCTTGCGTCGCACAACCCCGTCGCCCAGATCGCCAAGCCGCTGCTCGCGCCGGGCGCAGCGTTTCTCGCGGGCACGGACGAGTTGGGGCGCGATGAGCTGAGCCGGCTCATCTTCGGCGCCCGCGTGTCGTTGTACGTCGGCGTGTTGTCGGTCGCGATCGCGCTCGGGATCGGGGGGCTGTCCGGGTTGCTCGCCGGGTTCTATGGAGGCTGGCTGGACAACGTGACGATGCGGGCGATGGACGTGTTGTTCGCACTCCCGGCGCTGGTGCTGGCGATCGCAATCACCGCGGTGCTCGGACCCAGTCTGACGAACGTCATGCTGGCGATCGGAATCGTGTACGCGCCCACGTTCGCGAGGGTCGCCCGGGGGCCGACCCTCGCGGTCGCGCAGCTCCCCTACATCGAGGCCGCCCGCGCGATCGGCGCGTCCAACCCTGCGATCCTGCTGCGACACGTCGTGCCGAACATCTCGGCGCCGCTGCTGGTGCAGACCACGGTGTCGCTCTCCACCGCGATCCTGACCGAGGCGGCGCTGAGCTTCCTCGGGCTCGGCACGCAGCCGCCGATTCCGTCGTGGGGTCTGATGTTGAGCGACGCCCGACAGTACATGCTGATCGATCCCTGGATCGCCGTGCTGCCCGGATGTGCGATCGCCGTGACCGTGCTCGGCTTCAACCTGTTGGGGGACGGGTTCCGCGACGTGCTCGATCCCAGGCTTCGCACGCTGTAGGCCGACCCTCCGGCGGGTCGCGCTGCGGGTTCACGCGGAGGCCGGCTCCCGCTCGGCGGCCGCCGCAGCGGTCGTCCGGTTGCGCACCGACTGAACGCAGAAGGGGGCGACGATGGCGAAACTGCCGTACCTATACGAGCACCTGACGTGGGAAGAGATCAACGACGCCGTGCGGGCGGGACGGGTCGCGCTGCTGCCGGCGGGCATGATCGAGGACCACGGGCCGCACCTGCCCGTGGACGCGGACGTCGTCATCGTCTCGGCGATCTGCGAGCGCGCCGCGCAGCTCGCGCCGGACGAGATTGTGCTGCTGCCGTGCGTCCGATTCGGCTACAGCCCGCACCACATCGACTTCCCGGGCACCCTTACGATCCGTTGGACCACGTTCGTCGAGTACGTCGTGGACATCACGCGGAGTCTCGCGCATCATGGCTTCCGAAAGATCCTGATCGTCAACGGCCACGGCAGCAACCGGCCGCTCCTCGACATGGCGGCGCGCCTGACGATCGTGGAGCGGCCGGACGTGCACTGTGCCTACACGTCCTGGTGGGACCTGCAGGACGTCCGCGACGTCTTCAACGCCGAGCGCGAGTCCGACGTCACGTCCCACGCGTGCGAGGCCGAGACATCCGTGTACCTGGCCGTGGATGAGACGCGGGTCAAGATGGCGCGCGCCGCCAAGGACGCCACGTACACCCGGTCGCCGCACTTCTGGGGCGACCTCGCCGGCCGCAAGCCGGATCCGTCGTTCAAGAACCCCGTCTACATGACGGAGTACTGGAGCATGGACACCCGGAACGGCGTCAAGGGCGACCCGACCAAGGGCACCAAGGCGAAGGGCCAACACATCATCGAGGCCGGCGGCCGGGAGCTCGTCGAGATCTGCCGCGAGCTCCGCGCCCGCCCGGTGAAGCCCCGGGTGCCGCACCAGGTCCAGCCGCAGCAGCCGCCCTGGATCGCGAAGACGTAGCCCGATCTACCAGCCGAACGGCAGCGGGAACGTCGGCGCGACCGCGTGGTGGTCGTGGCGCGGCGGCGCCGAGCGCGTCCGAAACCAGCGCACCATCTCGAGCGTCCGCGTGACGGCGTGGTCGAACACGCGGCGACCCTTCTCCGGCGTCCCCTTGTCCGCCTCGCCGATCACGCCGGTCTTCGTGTACGTGGACGTCCACTCCACGAGCGTCGCAGGCCCGTTCGGGGCCGCGAGATCCGTGTAGTGCCACTCGCTCTCTCCGGGGAGGTGCGTATACTCCGGCATGCGCCCCTCGATCAGCGGTTCCCGGACGTTCGCCTTGTCCACGTGCAGGTACATCGAGGTCTCAAGCTCGCACGCGTGCGAGCACCCGCCCGGGATCACGGATGTACGCAGTTCCTTGTTCCAGAAGGCGCCGACGAGTTGCCACCAGCTCAACGTCACGCACAGCGCGTCCGTCTGGAGGTTCGTCTGTCGGCCCACCTCCTCGACCAGCGGGTGGTTCGAGCCGTGGCCGTTGACGACGATGATGCGTTTGAAACCGTGGTAGGCGACCGAGCGCGTAATGTCGAGCAGGAACTTGACGAACGTCGAGGGCTCGATGTTGATCGTGCCGGGGAAGTCCATCACGTGGTGGCAGTAGCCGTACGCGACCGGCGGCAGCACGAGGATCTCCTCCGGGGCGCGCCGTCCCGCCTCGTAGACGACCGAGGCGCTGAGCTTCGCGTCGACGTCCAGCGGCAGGTGAGGGGCGTGTTGTTCGGTGGAGCCGACCGGGAGGATCACGACCTTCTTGAGTGCCACGGCCTCGTTGATCTCGGGCCACGTCAGGAGCTCGTACCGGTACTGTCGCGCGACAGCCTCGCGGACGCTTGTGGACATCGTCTCCTCCTAAGTGCGCGGACGCGTGGGGTCCGGCGGATGATGGCGGTGAATCGGTGTCTGCTTCCCCGCATCCGCGGCCGTGCCCTTGCTCCCGGCGCGCCCGGCGACGATCCGTCTGTGGGGCGAACGAGCGGGGCACAACACCGAGCGACCGCAAACCGGCGCATCCGGTTCGGATCTTCCGCGCTTTCGCGGGTCTCGGGAGGCAAGCATGGCGGTGGATCATGTGCTCCTCGTGCACGGGTACAGCGTCCGCCAGTTGAGCGCGTACGGGCAGTTCCCGGCGCTGCTCTCCGCACAGGGGATCCCGAACAGCAACATCCTGCTCTCCGCGTTCCTCTCGCTCGACGACGCCGTCACGTGCGACGACCTGGCCGGGGCCCTCGAGGACCACGTGACGCAGTTCGAAGCCGGCGGGGGGACGATCACCCGGACCGCCGTCCTCTGCCACTCCACCGGGGCGATCGTCGCGCGGCGGTGGATCCTGAACCGCGTGCGCGCGGGACGGCCGCTGCCGTCGCACCTGGTGACCTTCGCCGGGGCGAACCACGGGTCCACCCTGGCGCAGGTCGGACGCACCATCATCGCCCGGCTGTTTCGCGACGTCGTGGAGCAGTCCGCGGTCGGCGCGCAGGTCCTGGCCGATCTCGACTATGGCAGCAGCTTTCTGTGGACCCTCAACACCGAGTGGCTCGACGCGGCCAACGCGGGCCGGCTGGACCCGGTATGGTCTTTCAGTCTCGGCGGCGACAACCATGGCGGGTTCGCGGGCGAGGTGTTCTGGCAGGTCGGAGAGCGCGGGTCCGACAGCATCGTCCGAATATGCGGCGCCAACCTCAACTACACGGTAGTCGACGCGGATCCCCAGGCGGCGTCTCCCCGTCTGCGCGTCGTTTCGACGTCGAAGCCCACCCCGCACCTCGTCGTGCCGGGGTATACCCACGGCGGGATCATCGGGAACGTCCGCGCGGCGACCGACCCACCGTTCGCCGCGCTCCTCCAGGCGCTCGCGGTGGGCGATGCGGCCGGGTACCAGACCGTCGCCGCCGATTGGGCCGCGCAGACCGCGCGCTGGACGCAGCAGAACCCGAACGAGGCCAACGCGATGATCGTCTTCCGTGTGCGCGACGGGGGCGCGAGGCCCGTGCCCGACCACCTGGTTCTGCTCGGCGATCAACAGGGCAACGCGTCCGCGGTGAGCGATGCGCTGGAGCCGCACCAGCCGATACAGAACGAGGCCGAACCGTCCTCGGTGGCGTTCTACGTCAACTACGGGCGGTTCATGACCACGAGCCCGCACGTTGTGCACATTGAGGCGCGGAGCGGGAGTCGATTCATCGACTATCGGGACGTTGATTACCCGGTCGCGGGGGCGCTGGCCTCGCTCGTGCGCCCCAACGAGACCACCTATGTGGACGTGCAGATCGCCCGCGGCGTGGACGAGACGTACAGCGTCGTCCCGTATGACCCGAACCGCGATGTCACTCTGGCGTGGCCGCCTCTACCGAATTAGAGCGGCCCTCCGCGCCGCTCCTCCCGGCCCCGCGGACGCGGAGCTGGCGCTCGCGCGGACCGGTGATACTCCGCTGGTGAAAACTCTGACCGGCCGGTGGATTGAGCCCGGGTGCCGCCGGGGTAGAATCAGTACAGTCAGGTAGTCTCAGCGATTCTCAAGCCGCGATCGCCACGACACACGCGCATCCCGAGATAGCGCCATCTCGCATCGGAGATGCCAGTCGGCGTCTTCGTCACAGGGATGGCGGCCGGTTGGGAGGGCAACCATGACGGAATCGCAGGGACGTGACTCGTCTCCGCCCGGCATGGCCGATCCCGCGCAGCGTCCGCCCACGAGCCTCGTGTTCCTCGGTCCTCCCGGTGCGGGGAAGGGGACGCTCGCCAAGGTATTTCAGGCGCGCGCCGGGCTTCGCCATATCTCGCCGGGCGACATCCTTCGCCAGGCGGTGCGGGACCATACGGAATACGGGCGCCGCGCGCTCGCGTCGATGCGGGCGGGGGACTTGGTGCCCGACGAGATCGTCGATGCAGTGATTCAAGCCGCGCTCCTCGCGGCCGAAGGCGGCGGTGGGTGGGTCCTCGACGGCTACCCACGGACCCCAGCGCAGGCCGACATTCTGGGCCGCTTCCTGGCAGATCGGGGCCGCCGGTTGGACGCCGTGGTGCATTTCGAGATCCGTCAGGACGCGTTACTGCGTCGCCTCACGGGCCGGCGGCTCTGCCCGGTCTGCGGCGCCATCTACCATGTTGACTTCCGACCGCCGGCCGTCCCGGGGCGCTGCGACCTTGACGGCGCGGAATTGGTGTCTCGCCGGGACGACGCGCCAGACACCGCACTTCACCGCTTCCGCGTGTTTCGCGAGCAGACCGCCCCGCTGATCGAGCACTACCGGCAGCGAGGGCTACTGCTGCCCGTGGACGCCGAGCGATCCCCCGAAGACGTCTACGATGCCATTTGGGAGTCCGCGCGATCCCGAAACGCCCGGGGCTTGCCGTCGGGCTTGACGTAGAGGCATCCGGACCGGCGGAGCGCGGCCAGTCACGCTCGCGCGGGTTCCCTGGATTGATAGGACGGTCTCGTGGACCGCTGAACAAGTACTCGGTGTCACGAAACTCCCGGTCAACCCAGATCGTTCGCTCTGCTCCTCGCAGGGCTCGCGGCGAGTTTCGCGGAGGTGCGCAAGCGCGTGTCGACGCGGACTCAGGAGCGGCAGCGGGCTGAGGAGGCGCTCAGGCGTGAATCCGCGCTGGTGCGATTACTCGAGGAAGCTGCTACCATAGCCAACGAGGGCGGGACGTCCAGCGAAGTGTTCCGATCGGTGCTTGAGCTGATCTGCCGATCCACGGGCTGGGCCGTCGGGCACGTGTGGCTCGTGTCCAAACAGACGGACGGTGTTACGTTGGAGTCCGCGCAAGCCTGGTACACGGACGAGCCCCATCGGCGCCGCCTCTTCCGGCAGGCGACCGCGACGCTACGTCTGGCTCCCGGCGAGGGGCTGCCCGGACAGGTCCTGGCGACCGGCCGGCCGACCTGGGCGGCGGCCTTGAGTGAGCCGCAAGACCCGCGCTGTCAGTCGCTCGAGGCCGCCGGTCTCAAGACCGGGTGCGCGATCCCGGTTGAGGCGGCAGGCCAAATGGCTGCGGTCATGGAGTTCTTCTCGGCCGAAATCAGAGAGCAGGACCGCGTGTTTCTCGAGACGATCGCAATCGCCGGTACGCAGATCGGCCGCGTGCTCGAGCGCGAGCAGCGAAACCGTGAGGCGGCGCTCCTGGACGAACTCGCGGAGCTGCTGCAAACTTCGATGACGACCACGGAGGCGTACGCGGTGTTCGAACGGTTCGGCCCGCAGTGCTTCCCGGAGGCGGCAGGCACGCTCTTCATCGTGAGTCCGTCGCGAGACGTCTTGGAGCAGGTCTCTGCCTGGGGCGAGTCCGACGGTCGGGCGGCGACTATGACGCCGGACGATTGCTGGGCGTTGCGCCGAGGTCATGCTCACTTCAGCGAACGCGCCGCCGGCGTCGTCTGTCCCCACCTCGGCGACGCCCCCGGAATCTCGCTCTGCGTGCCGATCGCGGCGCAGAACGAGAGCCTCGGATTGCTGCATCTAAAATGGACTGCTCAGTCGGGACGCAACGACGTCCACGACGGCGTCTGGGCAGCCCGCGAGCGCTTGGCTGTCACGCTCGCCAGCCAGATCGGACCGGCGATCACCAACCTGCGACTCAGGGACACCCTTCGTGCACAGTCCATCCGGGACCCGCTCACCGGACTGTTCAATCGCCGCTATATGGAAGAGTCGCTCGAGCGCGAGATCCACCGGTCGCTGCGGCGATCCGCCGGCATGGCGGTGGTAATGCTCGATATCGACTTCTTCAAGCTCTTTAATGATACCTACGGGCACGAGGCCGGTGATGCAGTGCTCTCAGCCTTCGGGGCGCTTCTCCTAGCCAATAGCCGCAAGGAGGACATCGCGTGCCGCTACGGTGGTGAAGAGTTCACCCTGATCCTGTCTGAGGCGACACACAAGGAGGCGCTCGACCGCGCCGAACAGCTTCGCACAGTCGCGGCGGACCTTCACGTACGGCACCGGGGCGAGGCGCTTGGCTCCATCACCATTTCCGTCGGCGTCGCTGTGTTCCCCACGCATGGGACGAACGGTAAGGCGCTCCTCCGGGCCGCTGACTCGGCGTTGTACCGCGCCAAGCAGAATGGCCGTGCGCGGGTAGAAGTGGCGGTGTAGGGGATTCCCGCAGACACAGTTGTGGTGGCCAGCCCGAACTGGAGTGACCTGCTAGTTACAAACACAACTACCGTCGTCACTTGCGAGCGGTAACCAGACGAGTAATCTACGCGCGCTAGTTGCGATCAGGTTTTAGCGCATGTTGAGCGGGTAGGTAGTGGCAACGCCCATCGATGGCGAGACCACATTCGCGATCCGGGTGTCAATGTCGAGGAACGGACATACCCTGGCGGTGGATGGCTTTTTGATACAATGGCAGATGAAGAGGGGTGAAAAAGAGACAGACGCTCACGCCAAAATAGGGCGGCCTGTCTATCCATCCCTTCGGAAACTCAATAACAGCAAGGGCTTCCGCGCCCGTAGCTCAGGGGATAGAGCAGCTGCCTTCGAAGCAGCGGGTCGGGGGTTCGAATCCCTCCGGGCGCGCCAGACCTAGTAGGTCCAACCCGGAGACATAGGTGACACTTTGTACCTAAGACATGGGTAACACTTTCGGGCCGAACGGATTTTCGAGCGGTTCGAGTACTCGTGTCTCCAGATCAAAGTATCCCAAGGCATAATCCATAAAGCTGACCAGCCAGATGTCATCATACACTTCTTTCATGCCGACGGCTTGTCCCGCAAAGACCTGGCTGAAGTTGATCTTCGTGGTGCCCAGACAGATGCGACCGCACCGCGTGACCACGATGGTCTTGTCGTGGAAAGGATAATCGATATCCGGCAAGCCCGTATAGGGACGTGGGGAAGGGTGGTAGGCTTCCGCCGGACATTTCATATCCAGCGCTTCGTGCGGGCGTTCGTTGTTGAAGATGTCGATGAATGTGTCAAAGCGGGCCTGCTGCTGAAGGAAGTTGGCCGCGGCGGGCTTGGTGGCTTCGTTCTTCAACGTGAGGTGCATGCGTTCATGACGGCCGTTCTGTTGGGGATGGCCGGGCTGGACGCGTTCGATGCCAATGCCGAGGCGTAACCACCAGACCGCCAGCCCACTCAAGTTAAATAAGGCGTGCGCAGACGAGAACGGGATGCCGTTATCGCTCCGGATGTTGGCGGGGAGCCCGTGCTCGTGAAACAGCCGCTCAAACACCGTAAACGCGTAGGTTTCTTTGGTGGACGAGAGCGCTTCGCAGGCCAGCAGAAACCGGCTGGCGTGGTCGGTGACCGTTAGCGGATAGCAGTAGTGGTGATTCCCCAGGAGGAACTCGCCTTTGTAATCGGTGCACCACAATTCGTTCGGGCGGTGCCCGAGCGACAAGGGGGTGCCCTGAGCCTGACGACGCCTCCGACCGCGACGCGCCACCAGGCCGTGGCGATCCAGCACCGCATGGATCGTGCTCTTCGCGGGGAGGGGAATCCCTGAGAACCGGCGCGTCAAGCGCTCGCGAATTTTCCGCGCCCCCCAGCTGGCGTGCTCGCGCTTCACATTGAGAATGTAGTTCTCGACTTGAAAGGGCAGTTGGTTGGCGTAGCGATACGGACGCCGGCTGCGGTCCGTGAGCCCATGAATGCCGCATTCCTGATACCGGAAGCAGCGGTGCGAGGGTCTGATGCAAAAGGTCATCTGAAGAAAACACCATGCAAAAGGGAAGGCAGTAGAGGTATTGGACATCCAGCAGATTCGTCGGTAACCATTTGACCAGGTTGCACCGGGTCGCAAGCATAAGTACGAGTGTTACCCGCAGAACAAACCAAGCATAGGGAGCGAAGCATCTCATCAGCGAACTGACTCGCGATCTCCACCGAGCTCGTATCGCCGTTTCGTAAGGAGCCGCGAGTGAAAGTTGGTCGAGGAGCCAATCCAACCACACGTCCTGCAGAGTGCTTGTCGCCGCACGTCCCGGCGTTCGTCACCGTCGCCCTAGAATGTACTGTTTGGACGTAGTGTTAACACTTGGAGGGCTACCTCCCGTGACAGCAAGAGGGTCACAGTCCAGCCTCCGAATACTCCAACCGAGACCTGGCGGGTTTCGGAAGGAGGGAGACGGACGTGACCCTCGAGGACAGC
>DATGJN010000043.1 GCA_035295165.1 bacterium | reverse complement strand
CCGCCGCGTGATCCACGTCCCGGGCCCGATCATCCCTGGAGGCAATACGCTCAGATCGCTCGCCGCAAAGAGCTCAGCGCCCAGGGGGTGACATTTTCGCTGAACCGTTAGCATGACAGGATTGCTGAACTACGACAGGCGGCGAATCGCGCCGCGCGGCTATCGAGTCGCGCCGCCGGCGTGGAACACGGCGTCAGCCGAGAGCACATCCTCCGCGATCGCGCGCATCGCCCTCCGCGAGTTGCGGCTACGGCGCTGGAGCAACCGGTACGCTTCGTCCTCGGTCAACCCCAACCGCTGCATCATGATGCCCTTCGCCCGCTCCACGAGCTTCCTGGTCTCGAGGGCGTCGCGCGCCGCCGCCGCATCACCGGCTCGGGCGACCGCGACCGCCACGGCCGCGAGCAGCTCCGCTTCCTGCAACGGCTTCATCACGTACCCGTACGCGCCGACCTCTGCGGCCGCCGCCGCGAGCGCGCGGTCGCCGTACGCGGTCAGGAAAACGACAGGCACCGGTGCCTCGGTCTGCAGCCGGCGGGCCACCTCGATTCCGTCCCGACCGGGCATGCGAATATCGAGCACCGCAAGATCCGGCGCGGCGGCGCGCACCAACGCGACCACCTCGTCGCCGGAGGACGCCTCTCCAACGACCGCGTACCCTGCCTCCTCAAGAATGCAACGGACCCCCATGCGGATCACGGTTTCGTCGTCTGCGATAACGATGCGGCCGACCACGCGCGTCGTCCCTCCCTTGGCGTTCGCCGAAAACAACAATGCCCGCAGTACCTGCGGGCATCCCGGCCAGTCGACGTCGTGGTCGCTTCGCTTGAACTCGTGCTCACTATACACGCCCCGCGCGTGCTCGTCAAGGCGGGCGCGAACGCGGGTAAAACGCACCCCGCCACCCCTAGCGACCCATGCGATCGCCGCCGCGCCGAAGGAAAGCGCGCGCGCCGCGGCGGATACAAGCGGCGCGGGTGGATGAGCCCGGCGCGCGGCCCGGGGCGGCGCGCCGGGGACCGACCGCGACTTTCGGCCAAAGCGGGGGTGAGCGCGTGGCAGAACGTATCGGCTTCATCGGCCTCGGCATCATGGGACGGCCGATGGCGACACACCTGATCGACGCGGGATACGAGGTCAGGGTATGGAACCGCACACGGCAGAAGGCCGTGGACTTGATCGCCGCGGGCGCGCGCGAGGGCGCCTCGGCCAAGGACGTCGCCGCGCACAGCGATATCACGATCACGATGGTCGCCGACACGCCCGACGTGCGCCAGGTGATCCTGGGGGCGGACGGGGTGGTCGAGGGCGTCCGCGCCGGCGCCGTCGTGGTGGACATGAGCACGGTGTCGCCGGTCGCGACCCTGGAGATCGCCGAGGCGCTCGCGGCGCGCGGTGCCGAGATGCTCGATGCACCGGTGTCCGGCGGCGAGAAGGGTGCCCTCGAGGCCACGCTCTCGATCATGGTCGGCGGCAAGCCCGCGACGTTCGAGCGGGTCCTCCCGGTCTTTCAGAAGATGGGCAAGAACATTGTTCACATCGGCGGGCACGGCGCAGGCCAGGTCACGAAGGCCTGCAACCAGCTCGTCCTGTCGTTGACGATCCTGGGCGTCGCCGAGGCGCTGACGCTCGCGCGGAAGGCCGGCGTGGACCCAGCCAAGGTGCGGTCCGCGCTGCTCGGCGGCTTCGCGCAGAGCCGTGTGCTGGAGCTGCACGGCCAGCGGATGTTGGACGACAACTTCGAGCCGGGGTTTCGCACGCGGCTCTATCACAAAGACATGGGGATCGTCACGGAAACCGGGCGCGCACTCGACGTCCCGTTGCTCGGCGCCGGCCTTGCCGCGCAGCTCTACCAGGCGGCGATGAACAAGGGGTTTGCCGAGCTCGACTACTCGGTGCTGGCGCGCGTCGTCGCGGAGATGGCCGGGTCCTAGCGAGCTATTCCTCGCGGGCCAGCCACACCCGGTACCGGCGCGCCCGCTCGACATAGTGGATCGCGCCGGCGCGCAGGCGCTCGAGATCGGCGTCGCTCAGATCGCGGACGACCCGGCCCGGCACGCCCAAGAACAGCGTCCGCGGCGGCACGATCTTGCCCTCGGGAACGAGTGCGCCGGACCCCACCAGTGCCTCGGCGCCGACGCGGGCGCCGTTCAGCACGATCGCCCCCATGCCGACCAGGGCGCCGTCCTCCACCGTGCACCCGTGCAGAATCACCCGGTGCCCCACGGTCACGCCCCGGCCGATGCGGACCGGAAAGCCTGGATCGGTGTGCACGACGCAGCCGTCCTGCAGGTTGCTCTCGATCCCCAACGTGATCGGCTCTTCCTCGGCCCGACAGGTGGCGTGGAACCAGACGCTCGCGCCAGCCTCGACGACGACATGCCCGACAAGATCCGCAGACGGGGCGACAAACGCCTCCGGGTGAACGCGCGGACGGTGTGGGGGAACCGCGATCAACATCGGAGCCTCCTTTACAGCTTCCAGTACGCGCCGAGCAGGCCGCGCGCTTCGCGGGCGCGGGCGGCGGCCACGGCAAACGGAGCCTCCCCGATCTCCGCGGGCGGCTCGGCCACGCCGGCCGCAATGCCCGTGAAGCCCTCGAGCGTGGCCGCGACCGAGTACGCCAACCCGCCGAGATCGTACCCGCCCTCCAGCACCACGGCGACCGGCGTGCGGTCCACCGCCTCGCGAAGCAGGCGGCTCAGCCGGCCGAAGCCGCGGGCGGTGACGCGCATGTCGCTGAGCGGGTCCGCGTGGTGCGCATCGTATCCGGCGGACACGAGGATCAGCCCGGGAGCGGCCGCGCGTACCAGCGGAAGCACGACCTCCTCCCACAGGTGCGCGTAGCCGCCGTCGCCCACGCCCTCCGGCAGCGGCAGGTTGACGGTCGTCCCCTCCCCCGGTCCCTCACCCATCTCGGCCATCGCGCCGGTGCCGGGATACCAGTGCTCCTGGTGGATCGAGCACACGACGACGCCCGGTTCGCGGTAGAATACGTCCTGCGTGCCGTTGCCGTGATGCACGTCCCAATCGAGGATCACGACCCGATCGATGCCGTGCGTCTCGCGCGCGTGCCGCGCCGCGAGGGCCACGTTGTTGAACAGGCAGAACCCCATGCCGTATCCCGGTCCCGCGTGATGGCCGGGCGGGCGCACGAACGCCACGGCGACGCGGGCCTCATCCCGCAACACCGCGTCCACGGCCATACGCGCGCCCCCCGCCGCGAGCCGCGCCACATCATACGATGCGGGCGACACGGGCGTGTCGGCGTCCAGCGCGCCCCCGCCCGACGTGGCAATCTCGCGCACGAGCGCCACGTGTGCGCGCGTGTGGACGCCTTGCAGGTACGCCTCGTCCACGGGCTCCGGCGCGCGGCGCGGGAACTGTTCCCAGTACGGCGTGGTGCGAAGCAGCGCCTCGATCGCCCGGAGCCGGTCGGGACGCTCGGGGTGATGCGGGCCCGTCACGTGCGTCAGGTACGCGGGATCGGTGATGAACAGCGCGGGCGTCGGCACGGCGCCCGGATCGCGGCTTCCCGGTCCGGCGTCGCGCGCCATCTCAGGCCCGGGTGACCGTCCGAACCGCGGCACGCAATCGTGCGACGGCGGCGGGGACACCGTCGGGCGCGCCGAACACCGCGGTGCCCGCGACGAGCGCCGTCGCCCCGGCGTCCACCACCGCGGCGGCGGTGTCCGGCCCGATTCCACCGTCCGCCTCGATCTCAAACGCCAGGCCGAGGGATGCGCGTCGCTCCGCGAGCGCGCGGATCTTGCGCAGCATCCCCGAAATGAAGGGCTGGCCGCCGGTGCCGGGCTCCACCGTCATGACCAGGGCCGTCCCGATGATCGGCAGCACGTAGTCGAGCTGCTCCGGCGGAGTCGCGGGATTCAAGGCGACGGCCGGGCGCATGCCGAGCGCGGCGATCTGTTGGAGCGTGAGATAGAGATGTGGACAGGCTTCGACGTGCACGGCGATGTGGGTCGCCCCGGCCCGCGCGAACGCCTCCAGGTGGCGGTCCGGCTCGACGATCATCAGATGCACGTCGATCGGCAGGTGGGTGGCGCGCCGCGCCGCGCTCACCACCAACGGCCCCATCGTGATGCTGGGCACGAAACGACCATCCATGACGTCCACGTGGATCCAGTCGGCGCCGGCCTGTTCGGCCGCGCGGATCTCCTCGGCCAGCCGGCCGAAGTCCGCCGAAAGAATCGACGGGGCCACCTTGATCTCCATTCGCCCACCCACCGGAGTCACGATTCGGTCGGCCTGCGCGCCCGCGCGACGCGGGTCGTCCGCGCTCCCCGCCGCCGACCGCGACGCGGCGGTGCGACCCCGCCTGTGGCGGCCGCGCGAGGCTGTCAGGGACGGATCTCCTGGATCAACCGGCCATCGATGTAGACTTGCACGATCGTGTAGCCCGTTCCGGAGACCTGTTTGTCGAGGTTCTCGCCGGGGGTATCGTTCCCCTGGTAGGCGACGTGCACCCCTTGCTGGTCGATGACGACGATCCTCACGGTCTGGTGCGGCGGCCCCTCCGGCACGACGAGTTTGACGCGCGCCGTCCGGCGGTCCGACGTAGACGCCGCGGCCGAAGACGCGGCCGGCGTCGGAGGCGTCGCGGTGACGATCGGTTGCGTCGGGGGCGCCGAGGCGCCCCCGACGCTCGAGCGGGCCGCGATCGTCACCTCGACGGCGTCGCCGTGGCTGATCTGTGTCCCCGCGGCTGGGATCATCGCGATCACCTGGCCCGGCGGCAGGTCGTCGCGCGGCACCTGCGTCACGTTCCGCAGGGTGACGCCGAGGTCTTGGAGGGCCCGGCGAGCGTCGTCGAGCGACCGGCCGACGAGATCCGGGAGCACCAGCACCTGCTGCCCCTTGCTGATCGTCAGGTTGATGAGCGTTCCGCGAGCGACCGACGCGCCCGGCGCGGGATCCTGCGCCAGGATGAACCCCGACGGGACCGTCTGATCGTACGCTTCCCGGAGCTCCCCCACCGTGAGGAGCGACTGTTCCACCGCGAACCGCGCTTCCTCGAGCGAGCGCCGGCGCACATCCGGCACCGACACCATCTCGGGACCGAGGCTCGTGGTCAATGCGATGACGCGATCGACCTTGACCGTCTGCCCGGGCGGCGGGTCCTGGCTGATCACGGCGCCCGCGGGCACGGTGGCACTGTGGCTCTGCTGCACCACCTGCACCCCCAGGTGGTCCTCTCGGGCCGCGCCCTGCGCGTCCTGGAGACTGCGACCGACGAGATCGGGCGTGGACACCTCAGGTACGTTCAGGTACGCGTTCAGGGCGTGCCACCCGGTCGCGATCCCGACGAAGATCA
This sequence comes from bacterium, assembly GCA_035295165.1. Classification (NCBI taxonomy): domain Bacteria; species bacterium. The sequence goes on along the minus strand of DATGJN010000043.1, from coordinate 25,578 downwards.
GCAACAGTGCGACGCCGGCGACCACAAACGGTACGGCCGTGCGGAGCGGCGCCCGGGAGCGCCCGTCCATCACTCGCTTCCGGCGGACGACCGAGGTCGATTCGAGATCCACAGGCGCCTCGCGCCAGCGGGCGCCTTCCCCGCGCAGGTCCGCGCGCATCTCCGCCGCGGAACCGTACCGTTGGTCGGGGGGTTTGGCGAGCGCCTTGAGGATGATGCCCTCCATCGCCTCGCTCACCCGCGCGCCGTCCCGGCGCGGCACCGGCGCTGGGATGTGCATGTGCTTGAGCGCGATCGCGATCGGCGTGTCGCCGTCGAACGGCAGCGCGCCGGTCACCATCTCGTACAGGACGACGCCGAGCGAGTACAGGTCGGCGCGGCGACCGACCCCGAGGCCGCGCGCCTGTTCCGGCGAGAGATACTGCACCGACCCGAGCACCGTCCCGGTTTCGGTGATCGTCGTCGCTGCGAGCGCGCGCGCGATGCCGAAGTCGGTGACCTTCACCTGCCCGTCGGCGGCGATCAGGATGTTTTGCGGCTTGATATCCCGGTGGACGATGCCCTCGGCGTGCGCGTACTCCAGGACGTCGCACACCTGCGTGGCGATCCGCGCCGCCTGCGCCTCGTCCAGCGGGCCGACGCGGCGGAGCAGCGTCTTGAGGTTCTCGCCCTCGATGAACTCCATGACGATGAAGTGGACGTCGCCGTCGCGCCCGTGATCGTAGACCTGCACCATGTGCGGATGGGACAGACGGGCGACGGCCTCGGCCTCGCGCTCGAACCGCGCGACGAACTCCACGTTGTGCGCGTACTGGTCGCGGAGGACCTTGATCGCGACCGGGCGACCGTCCTCGCGGCGTCGGCCGCGGTAGACGAGGGCCATCCCGCCCTCGCTGATCGGACCGAGCACCTCGTACCGGCCGTCCAGCACGCGTCCGATCATGGACGACTGGCCTCCGCCGCCTGCGCCCGCAGCGCCGCCGCGAGGACCTGCCGCGCCGCGGGCGCCGCCACCTGGCCGCCGACGCCCGCGTTCTCGAGCAGCAAGGCGATCGCCACCGTCGGATGGTCGGCCGGCGCGAACGCGATGAACCAGGCGTGCGTCTGCCCGTGCGGGTTCTCCGCGGTGCCGGTCTTCCCGGCGACGACAACCCCAGGGAGCTGCGCCGCGGTCCCCGTGCCGCTGCGCACGACCTCGACCATGTCGGCGGCGATTTCGGACGCGATCGCGGGGGCCAGGACGTCGCGACCGCCATGTTGCGCATACGAGGCCAGGACGCGGCCGTCCGGGGCGCGCACCTGCGAGAGCACGAACGGCCGCATCGCCACGCCGCGGTTCGCGATGGTCGCGGCGACCACCGCCATCTGCAACGGGGTCACGAGCAGGCTCCCTTGGCCGAACGAGATCTGGGCGAGACCGCGCCGGTTGAGCAGACGGGGATCGGGCAGGTACCCGGACGCCGTCGGCAGGTCGAACCGCGGTGCCTCGCCGAGCCCGAACGCGCGGGCGGTCCGGAGGATCGCGTCCGCGCCGGTCGCGAGACCGAGGTGCACGAAGGCGACGTTGCAGGACACCGCAAACGCCTGTGCCACCGTCATCGGACCGTACCGCTCGTGCTCGAAGTTCGTGATCACCGCACCATCCACGGAGACCGAGGCGGCACAATCGACCGCGGTCTGCTGGGTCGTTCGGCCGCCCGCGAGGGCGGCGGCGAGGACGACTGGCTTGAACGACGAACCGGGCGGGTACTGACCCGAGGTCGCCCGGTTCAGCAGCGGCGACACCGGGTCGCGCGAGATCGCGAGCCACTTGGGATCCACCGACGCGGGATCGAACGTGGGACGGCTGACCAGCGCCAACACCGCCCCGGTGCGCGGGTCCAGGACGACCGCCGCGCCCCGGTTGTTCCCAAGCGCCTGCGCCGCCTGCTGCTGCACGGTCGCGTCCACGGTCAACACGAGGTCATCGCCGTGCGGCGGCCGCCCCAGCGCGTTTTGGAGCGCCCCCCACGGATCCGTCGCCGGCAGACCGAGGAGCTCGGGGTCGTACCGCGCCTCGAGACCGGCGAGGCCGTAGCGCGAGCTTCGGTACCCGACGAGCGGCGCGTACAGCGGTCCGTCGGTGTACCGGCGCACCTGCCGGCCCCTCTGCGTCACGGAGTCCGCCAGCACGGCGAGATGACGATCGAGCACGCGGCCCCACTGGATCTGCTCCGAGGCGATCGCGAGCCGAGGGTTCTGCGGGCTGTCGGCCAATTCCGGGCCCCAGATCACCTGAACGCCGGCCAGGTACAGCAGCAGGACGACAAACAACCCCGCGAGCAGCCGGCCGAGTTTAGCGGTCCGCCGCGCCACGGAGCGCCTCCACGTCGCGGCGTCGCTCGACCGCCCGGGCGCTCACACCGAGGAGCAGCGCGAGCGCGATGAAGTTGCTCACCGCGGCGCTTCCCCCGTAGGTCAGGAACGGCGCAGGGATTCCGGTCAGGGGGATGAGCCGCGTGCTGCCCGCAAGAATGATGAACGTCTGCAGCCCGAGCGCGGTCGCCAGCCCGACCGCCATGAGCGCCTCGAACGTCCCGCCGGCGAGCACGGCGGTCCGGAACATCCGGCCGACGAGAACGAGGTACAGGGCGACCACGCAGAACGTCCCGACCGCTCCCAGTTCCTCGCCGACCGCCGGGAAGATCATGTCCGTGTAGGACGCCGGCATCAATGTCGGATGCCCCGCCCCGAGGCCCGTTCCGACGATCCCGCCGGTCGCGAGGGCATAGAGCCCCTGAAGGATCTGATAGCCGCCGCCCGACGCGTCGGCCCAGGGATTGACCCAGACGTCCACGCGCAGGCGAACATGCCCGAACCAGTGGTAGCAGAGGGCCGCGCCGGAGACGAACGCGGCGAGACCGAGCAGCGCGTAGTCGGCGCGCCCCGTCGCCACGTACAGCATGGCGATGAAGATGCCATAGTAGAGCATCGCCAGCCCGAGATCACGCTGAAAGACGAGCAGGAGCAACGCCCCGAGGCAGCACGCCAGCATGGGGCCCAACCGTCCGAGCTCCACCCGCCAGCGGCGCGGCCCGGGCAGCATCAGCGTCCCGCGGGTCTCCGTGAGCACGCCGGCAAAGAACGCCACGAGCAGCAACTTGACGATCTCACCCGGCTCCACGGCCACCCCGCCGAGCAGCAGCCACTGTCGCGCGCCGTTTCGCTCGACCCCGGCGACCACCGTCACCGCCAGCAGGACAAGGCCGAGTGCCGCGCACAGGTACGTGTACCGTCGCACCCACCGGAGGTCTCGCAGGACACCGATGGTGAGCAGGAGTGCGGTGAGCCCGAGGGCGATCCAGGCGGCCTGCCGGACGAGGTACTCCGGGCGAAGCCGGTAGATCATTACCAGCCCGATCGCCGACAGCCCGGCGGCAACCGGCAGCATCACTTCGTCGGCGGCGCTGCCGGCCGCGCAGAGCGCGGCGTGGACGATCAGAAACCCAGCGAGCGCAACGCCGCCGATGGCGACCGGGCGCCACGGCTCAGCCGCGTACAGGGCAAGGTGCACTGCCGCCAGCCCAATCACGCCGAGCCCCACGGCACCGACCAACAGGCCGCGCTCGCGGGTACGGAACACGAGCGCTCCGCGACCCGGGACGGCGTGGGCGTCGACCGTGGACGCGCTCATCCGCTCACGGCCGGCGCACGAGATCGGCGAGCAGCGTTTCGGCGTCCTCGGGCGTGCGCACCGGGATGCCCTGGAGCACCGTCCCGCGGTACGCGGGGGCGATCTCCGCGACCGGAACCGGAGTGGCGCGCACCACCGAGAACAACGGCACGCCCAGCACGCGCGCCGGCACCCCGCGCATGACGGCTACGCGGTCCCCGCGCACGCCGAGGAAATACGAGTGCTCCAGATGGTAGACGGCAACGCCGGCCGCGAGAAACATGGCGAGCACCACCGGCGCCACCGCCCGGGTGAGCTGCACGGCCCAGCGCGGGCGCACCCGAACCACGACCACCGAGGCGTTGTCGAGCCCCCCGCGAGCGTTCGCTAGGCTGACGAGCGTCCGGCACGCCTCCTCGACGTCCGGGGTGCCCCGCACGACCGCGGCGATCTCCTCGGGAGGCACCGCATCGTGCAACCCATCGCTCGTGAGCACCAACACGTCCCCGCCCCGCAGCGGCACCGACAGCACGTCGATCTGCGCGTCCGGCCCGATGCCGAGAGCCCGCGTCAACACGTGGCGCTGGCTGTGCGCCCCCACATCGTCCGGGGCGAGGTCACCCCGCCGGACGAGTTCCTGCACGAGCGAGTGGTCGGTCGTGAGCTGCCGGACCTCGCGTCCGCGAATGAGATGGGCCCGACTGTCGCCGACGTGAGCGATGACGCCTTCCTGTTCGCTCACGACGAGCGCCGTGCACGTCGTCGCCATCCCGGACCGCTCCGGCGCGTCGGCGCGCGCCAGGATCTCGTCGTTGGCCTGCCGCAGCGCCCGCACAAGCGCCTGGGACGGCGGCACCCGGCTCGCGATCAACGCCGGCACCTGGGCGCGCAACACGTCCGTCGCGAGCGCGCTGGCCACGTTGCCCGCGGCGTGACCGCCCAGACCGTCCGCGACCGCATACAGGCCCGCGCCGCGTCCGGCGCGGTCGAGGAGCAGGATGCGATCCTCGTTCACCTCCCGCACGCGACCCGCCTCGCTGCAACCGGTGCCGGTCGCGACCAACCCCTTCATGGTGCCCCGCCCGCCCGTGCCGCCCCGTCGGGCCCGCGCCGGGTCTCCGGTTCCACGCGTAACGCCAACACGGCATCGCCGATCTGCAGACGGTCGCCGGGGCGCAGCGCGCAGGGCCGCCGGACACGCTGGCCGTTGACCAGCGTCCCGTTCGTACTCTTCAAGTCCTCGACCCAAAGACGTCCGCCGCGCACGAACACGCGCGCATGGTGCGAGGAGACGTACCCGTCCTGCAACATGATCGCACACTCCGGCGCGCGGCCGATCGTCGCCTCCCCCACCACGAGAAACTCCCGGCCGCGAAGCGCCTCCGGCTGCTCGACGACGAACAGCGTCCGCGCGGACGCCGCCGGCACGGACCGCACGTCCAGGTCGGCGAGCACCGCGCGCACGACGCGGGCGACGAACAGGAGCAGCCCCGCGAGAAACGCGAACCGGAGGATGGGCAGTACGAGCGACGTGTTCACGGCGCGGAGAGCAGCTCCAGGAGCACGGTTCCGATTTGCACGCGATCGCCGGGCCGCAGCGGCACCGGCGCAGAGCCCGTCGGGCGCCCGTTCACGAGCGTCCCGTTGGTGCTGCCGAGATCGAGGATCGAGGCTGCGTCAGCGGCGATCTCGATGCGCGCGTGTGCCCGGCTCACGCTGGGGTCGTCCAGCACGATGTCTTGATCAGGACGCCGGCCGAGGGTCATCACCGGGCGATCCAGTGGGAACTCCCGCCCGGCGGCCCCCGACGGACCGGCCTGCACACGCAGTCGCAGCGTCAGCAGCGCGGGGTCGCGGCGCCGGTAGATCCGTGTGTCCCCGTCCGACACCGGAGGCGTCGATCCGGACGCGCCCGAGGAACTGGCGGCCGCCGGCTCGTCGGGCGCCAGCCGTGCTTCGACGTAGATCGCGCCAGGCGTAATCTCGTCCCGCGCGTCGAGCGTCACCCGGACGGCCCCCGGGAAGCGCCCGCCCAATTCGCCGGCGCGGGCGCGCAAGGACGACTCCAGCTCGGCGACGAGCGGCGCGGCGAGCGCCGCGTACGGTTCGAACTCCCGGGGATGGAGGAAGACCCGGTACACGTTCGGCACCAACAAACCGTCGAGGCCGGCCACCGCGCTCTCGTCCATGGCCCGGAAGAGGCGCCGCGCGATTTCCACCGGGTGCACGCGATCATGGGCCCACCGCGAGAACACGCCCTCCACCAGCGCCTCGATGCGCCGCTCCAGGCGCATCAGCAGGCTCATGTGGACCTCCGCCGTCGCGGCGGGACGGCGTGCGGGCGCGGCGTGCCGCACCGCCGGCGGCGCGCGCCGCAGAAGTCGATCATCGCGCACCCCCGCGGGAAACGGAGACAGGAGCGGGCGTCCAACGGGAGGGCCGGCCTTGGCCCTCGGCCAGGCGAAGCTGGCCGCACGCCGCCTGGATCTCAGTGCCCCGCTCGATCCGCACGGTCACGGGAAGACCCGTCCGACGCACGAGCGCGGCGAACGCCAGCACACTCGGCACCTCGGGTCGGCGAAACGGGATGCCGGCCACGGGGTTGACCGGGATGAGATTGACGTGGCAGTGCACGCCGCGCAACAGGCGCCCGAGCGCGTGCGCCTCCGCCGGGCCGTCGTTCACGCCGTCGAGCAGCACATACTCGAACGTGATCCGCCGATTCGTCGTGGCGACGTACGCGCGGCAGGCCGGAATCAACTCGTCGAGAGGGTAGCGGTGGTTCGCGGGCACGAGCCGATCGCGCAGCTCCTCGGTCGGCGCGTGCAGCGACACCGCGAGCGTTAGCTGCAGTCGCTCCGCGGCGAGCCGGTAGATCTGCGGGACGAGGCCGACCGTGGAGATGGTCAGGCGGCGCATCCCGATCCCGAGGCCAAAGGCCGATGCCAGGATACGGGCGGTGCGGAGGACCGCGTCGTAGTTGGCCAGCGGCTCGCCCATCCCCATGAACACCACGTTGCCGATCCGTACGCCGGCCTGCGCCCGGATCAGCAGCGCCTGCCCGAGTATCTCGCCTGCCGTCAGGTTGCGCGAGAATCCGCTGAGGCCCGTCGCGCAGAACGCGCACCCCATCGCGCAACCGACCTGCGAACTCAGGCACGCGCTCCGGCGGCCGTCGTCGAACCGCATGAGCACGCACTCGACCGTCTGGCCGTCCGCGAGCCCGACCAAGTACTTCGTGGCCGACCCGTCGGGCGCGTCGATCGCCCGGCGGAGCTGCGGCGGCGTGATGCGTGCGCCGGCCTGCAGCCGCTCGCGAAACCCCTGCGGCAGATCGGTCATGGCCTCCACCGTTTCCACACCGTGCCCGTACAGCCAGCGCGCGATCTGCCGGCCGCGGTACCGGAACTCCCCGAGCGACTCCGCGAGTGCCTCGAGCTCCGCGACCGAGAGCCCGCGGAGCTCGACCGGGTGCCCGTCGTTCCGGCCGTGACCGGCGCCGCCCCCAGGCCCGGCACGCTCGACCGCACTCATGTCGCCCTCCGAAGTACCGCAACGAAAAACCCGTCTGTGCCGGTGCGATGCGGCAGCAACAGCGCCGATCCGGGCGTCTCCCGCTCGATGGCGGCGGCCGGGCCGGCCGCCCCGAGCGGGGCCGCGACGCCACCCGGCCCCGGCGGCCACCCGGCGGTCGACGCCGGCGCAAACTCCGCGTGCGCCGCGAGGAACGCCTCCACGACATCTACCCCTTCCTCCGGCTCGGTTGTGCACACGCTGTACACAAGAACCCCACCCGGCCGCACCGCGGCGGACGCGCCGTCGAGAATCCGACGCTGTTCGGCCGCGCGCGTGCGCAGATCGTCTGGCTGGAGGCGCCACTTGATCTCGGGGCGACGCCGCAACACGCCGAGCCCCGAACACGGCGCGTCCACCAGCACGCGGTGCGCGTCGCCCGCATGCGTCTCCCCCAACCGGGCCGCGTCGAGTTGGCACGTCTCGACGATCGTCACGCCGAGCCGCGCGCACTGGCGAGAGACCGCGTCAAGTTTCGCCGCGTGGACGTCGCACGCGATGATGCGGCCGCGGTTCTCCATCAACGCGGCGAGGTGCGTCGTCTTGCCGCCGGGCGCCGCGCACGCGTCGATCACCGTTTCCTCGGGGCTGGGGGCGAGCAGCCGCGCGACCAGCATCGACGCCTCGTCCTGCGGCGAGAACCACCCCTCGTCATACGCCGCCTGCCGCGCCGATGCGCGCGCGCGCCGATCGGCGTGTCCCGGCCCGTCCCCGCGCGGCGCCGCCGCGTCGCGGTCCCCGGCGACGACGATCCGCCGCCCCTCCGGCAGCCACACGGACGGCTCCGTGCACACACCCCGGTCGGCAAGGCGCGCAGCGATCAGGTCGGGCGCGCCGCGCAGCGTGTTCAGCCGGATCGTCGACGGCGGCGTGGCGTTGTTCGCGTCGCACAGCGCGCGCGTTTCCTCGATCCCGAACCGCGCGACCCACCGGGACACCAGCCACGCCGGATGCGAGCGGCGCAACGCGATCGCCTCGACGGTCGCTCCGTCCCTCGGTCGCTCCGGCGACGCGGCCACGCGTCGCAACACCGCGTTGACCAACCGCGCGGTTCCGACATGACCGACGCGCTTCGCCAGCTCGACCGACTCGCTGCAGGCGGCGTGCGGTGGGATGCGCGGAACGAACAGCAACTGATAGGCGCCCATGCGAAGCACGCCGCGGATCCGCGCCGGCAACGCACCGAGCGGCGTGCGCGTGAACCGGGCCAGCGTCCAGTCCACCTCGGCGCGGTGACGCAGGGTCCCCAAGGTGAGCTCGGTCGCCAGCGCCTCCTCGACGGCGCTGAGCCCCGCCCGCTCAAGCGCACGGCGCAGCAAGACGCCGCTCCAGGCGCCGTCGTCGTCCACGCGGTGGAGAACCTCAAGCGCCACCTCTCGCGAGGTGCGCGGAGCGTCCATCGGGGACACGGGCCGAGGCGCGGCGGTGTCAGTCCTCCCGGCGCATGTTGGCCAGCAGCAGCATGCGCAGCAGTTGCAGCACCGCCATCGCCGCCGCCGCCACATACGTCAGCGCTGCCGCGTTGAGCACCGTGCGTACGCCTTGGAGTTCGTCGGGGGTCACAAAGCCTTCCGTCGCCAGCACGCGCATCGCCCGCCCGCTCGCGTCGAACTCGACCGGCAGCGTCACGACCGTGAAGGCGACGGCCGCGCTGAAGATAAGAATGCCGAGTTGCATGAACGCGCCCGAGTGGAAGAAGAACCCCAAGATGAAGATCGGCCAGGCGAGCCACGACCCAAACTGGGACGTCGGCACCATCGCCGACCGCAGGACCAGCGGCCCGTAGTGCTGCGCGTGTTGCAGCGCATGACCGGTCTCGTGCGCGGCCACGCCCACCGAAGCGACCGACGCGTCATCGTACACCGCGGACGACAGCCTGAGCACGCGCGTCCTCGGATCGTAGTGGTCCGAGAGCGTACCGTCGATGCGCTCGATCTCCACGCTGGAAAGCCCGTTGCGGCGGAGGATCTCCGCGGCGACCTGCGCGCCCGTCATGCCGTTCGAGATCGGCACCTGGCTGTAGCGAGCATACGCCGATTGCACACGCAGCTGCGCGTACAGCGCGAGGAGGGCCGCCGGGATGACGATGAAATACGTCGGATCCCAGAAAAACATCATCTCACCCCCATCGCTCCCTATTCTAACATACCTGTTCTAGCGTGCTTCCGACGGTCTCACCGCGCCCGGATCGCGCGTGTCCCTGTCGCCGCGACCGCTCAGACGGGGTTCGCCGTCCGGTCGATCGTCGTCGCGCCGCCCCCGAGGATCGTCCCGGGCGCAAGCGGATGTCCCCGCAGATACGCGGCCGCCGACATCCGCCGGCCGGACGCCGGCTGGACCTCGTGGATCGCTACCCACCCTTCCCCGGCAGCGACGACCAGCGGAGGATCCCCGCCGTCCGCGCGCACGACGCTACCCGGGGCGGGTCGCGGCCGGTCGACGCCGGCGAGCGCGCCGCACCCCTCGGGGACCGTGGACGCACGCCAAATCTTGAGCGGCTCGCCGTCGCGCAGGGTATATGCCACCGGCCGCGGGTCGAACGCCCGGACGAGATTGACGATCGCGGACGCGGGCGCGCTCCAGCGGATCAGCGCCTCCTCGCGGGACACTTTCGGCGCGAACGACACGTGGGTGGGGTCCTGCGGCCGGCGCGGGGCCGCGCCCGCGTCGAGAAGACGGACCGCCTCCGCCAGTAGCGTCGCCCCGTCTCTGGCGAGTCTCGGCTCCAAGTCCGCGCTCGTGTCCTCGGGCAAGATCGGCGCGGCGCGCTGCAGGATGATGTCGCCGGCGTCCATCTCGTCGGACAGGTGCAGCACCGTCACGCCGGTCTCCCGGTCGCCCGCGGCGATCGCCCGAGGGATCGGCGCGGCCCCACGGTAGCGCGGCAGCAGGGACGGATGCAGATTGATGCCCCCCAACCGTGCCGTCGCAAGCGCCGCGGGGGGGATCAGGCGCCCGTACGCGACGACAATGAGCAGGTCGGGAGCCAGCGCGCGAAGCGCGTCGAGGAATCCGGGGTCGCGCAATGACTCGGGTTGACGCACGTCGAGGGCGTACTGATTCGCGGCGGCGGCGACCGGGGACGGCTCCACGCGCAGGCCGCGTCCCCGCGGGCGGTCCGGTTGCGTCACGACGGCGGCGATTTCGCACGCGGCGAGCACGGCGTCGAGTGATGGAACCGCGAACGCCGGCGTCCCGAAGAAGACGGCCTTCATTCCGGTGACACCACTTCGGATGTGTCCTCGACGCGGCGGAGCGTCTTCTGGTCTCGCACGCGCTCCGGAAACAGAATGCCGTCGAGGTGATCGATCTCGTGTTGCAAGATGCGTGCCAGCATACCGTCCGCCTCGATCGTGACGAACTTGTTCCGTCGATTGCGCGCGCGCACGGTGACCCGCGAGGCACGCGGGACGTCCCCGAGCAGACCGGGGATGCTCAGGCATGCCTCTGTGCCCACCACCTCCTCGCCCTCCCGACGCAGGCACTCTGGATCGACGAGCGCGATGCGGCGGTTCTCGAACTCAATGACGATCACGCGCCGGCCGATCCCGACCTGCGGCGCGGCGAGGCCGATCCCCTGCGCCTCGTGCATCGTGGCGAACAGCCGGTCGATCAGTTGCTGGATCTCGCGCGTCACGATGCGGACCGGCTGCGCGCGACGCCGCAGGATCGCCGCCCGCGGGCTGTCCACGGTGATGACCTCGAACGGGCGGGGAGCCTCCGGCATCAATCGATCTCCTCCGGATCCATGTCCACAACCACGCGGCCCCGGCCGGCGGCGCGCTCGGACCCGGAGGCCGCCGCGAGCGCGGCGAGCGCCGCCTCCCGCACCGCTTCTCTCGTGTCTCCGCGCAGGAGGCAGTGGGCGCGCGCGGGCAGACGCGTGCCAGCGGGACGCGACGGGGAGGGTCCTAGCACCTCGACCCCGCGTGCCCGGGCCGCGGCGGCAGCGCGCTCCGCCATCGCCGCCGCCGCGGCCGCATCCCGGCCGGCGGCCACAACACGGGCGAGGTACGTGTACGGCGGATAGCCGAACTCCCGCCGGACGCGTAGCTCTTCCTCGTACAGCGGCTCGTCGAGCCCCGTACGGAGCGCGCGGAGCACCGGGTGCTCCGGAATGCTGGTCTGCACCACCGCCTCTGCGTTCGGCGCGCCGTCTGCGAGCGCGACGACCGCATGCACCTGCTGGAACGCCCGCTCGGTCGCGCGGAAATCCGGTCGGTACAACGGCGCGTCCGCGTCGACGACGCCAATCAGGCTCGGCCGCAGCCGCCGGCCGCGCAGCAACAGCTGTGTGCCGACAACGAGACGGAGGCGTCCCGACGCGAACTCGCGCGCCACCGTGTTGAACTCGGGGGCGGTTTCGCGATCCACCCGTGCCAGCCGGAACTCCGGAAACACCCTCGCCACGACCTCCTCGATGCGTTTGGTGCCCGCGCCGACCCAGCGCAGCGCCGGCCCCTTGCACCGTGGACACAGCTGCGGGGCCGCCTCGGAACGCCCGCAGACGCGGCAGCGGATCGTCCCCGTCTCGCGATCGTACGGCATCGGGACGATACACCGGGGGCAGCGCACGACGTGCCCGCACTCCTGGCAGGCGAGCACGCGCGCGTACCCGATCCGGTTGACGAACAGCGCAACGCGACCGCCGCCGCGTAGATGCCGCCGCATCGCGTCCACAAGCGGCCGGCTCAAGGCGCCGGTCCTTCCCTGCTCGCGTTCCCGCCGCATGTCTACGATCGTGACGCTCGGCCGACTGCGGGCGGTGAGACGAACGCGGCGCAGCGTGCCCTCGGCAGTCCCGGCGTAGGCATCCACGGACGGCGTCGCGGTCCCCAGCACCACCTGCGCCCCCTCGAGAGCGCCGCGATGCAACCCGACGCGCCGGCCGTGGTACCGCGGAGCCGCATCGGCCTTGTACGACGCATCCTGCTCATCATCCACGATCAAGAGCCGCAGGCGACGCAAGGGCGCGAACAACGCGGATCGTGTCCCGCACACGACGTCGACGTCTCCTCCGAGGATCCGCCGCCATGTCTCGCGGTGTTCCGCTGGCGGCAACGCCGAGTGGAACAGCGCGACCCGGTCCCCGATCGCATCGCGGAGGTGCGCGACCAGCGCTTCCGCGAGCTCCACCTCTGGCGCCGTCACAAGCGCCTGTCCGCCGCGCGCTACGGTGCGGCGGGCCGCGTCCACGATCCACGCGACACGATCGCCGGGGTCTCCCCACAGCAGGACCGGCTGGGCTCGGGCGGCGTCCGCGTCGGGCGCCCCCGCGTCCATCCCGATGACGGCCGCGCTCACGTTCCGACGGGGATCCTCTTCCACCCGCACCGCCCCGAGCGCCAGGAGACGCTTGAGCGGGGCGCCACCGCCGTCGCGGACCAACTCGCGGACGGGCACGCCCTCCGGCGCCGCGAGGAGCCGATCCAAGAGTTGCCGCTGACGCCGTCCCGCAAGGCGGGGCAGCCGCTCGGGCACGGCGACGACCCGCCGCAGCGCGCCCTCCGGCGCCGGCGGCCGCCGCGCGATCTCCGGAGGCACGAGGCACCGCACGGCATCGAGCAGGGTGGACAGGGTCTCGTCGGCGACCCAGCGGGCGAGCCGGAGCATCGCCGCCGAGAACAGCGGCTCGGGATCGGGGATGTCGAGGATCTCACGCAGACGGTGCTCCCCGTCTGCGGCAGCCCGCGCGCCGTCTGGGTCGCACGGCGCGACCCCGACGATGAACCCGCTTGCCGTCCGCGAACCGAGCGGGACCACCGCGCGCACGCCGATGCGCGCGCGGTTCCACAGCGCCGCCGGCACCCGGTACGTCAGGGGACGATCCGCGATCCGTGGGGCGCGGTCCAACAGGACCTCAGCGCAGCCCTCCGTCCCCGCATTCACCGTCGCGCGCCGGCCTCACCCACGAGCGCTGCGATTCTCGCGACGATCGCCTCCGGTTCGGACAGCCGCCCAATCCCCTCCTGGCCGGACGCAAGCTCACCGCGCTCCGGGCCGATGACGTGAACGCCGCGGGTGCGCAAGCGGGCGGTGTTCTCCTCGACGGCCGGGGCCGCGGCCATCTCGGCGCTCATCGCCGGCGCGACGAGGAGGGGAGCCCGCGTCGCCAGCGCCGTCGCACATACAATGTCGTCCGCCAGGCCGGCGGCGAGACGGCCCAGCATGTCGGCGGTCGCCGGAGCGATCAGGTAACAGTCGGCACGTTGCCCCAAGGTCACGTGGGGCTCGTCCCACGGGGAATCCGGCGCCCACATGTCCGTGATCACCGGGTGACGCGACAGTGCGCGAAACGTCACCGGACCGATGAACCGGGTGGCGGCCGGCGTCATCACCACGTGCACCTCGGCGCCGGCCTTGACGAGCAACCGGACGGCGGCCGCCACCTTGTACGCAGCGATGCTGCCGCAGACGCCGACCACGACGACCCGGCCGCGCAGCGCCGCGGCCACGTCAGCCGGAGCGTCCATGGACCACGGAGCTTCCCACGCCGGGCGGCGCGCCGCCGACGCCCCCGGAACCGCCGGCGAACAGGCCACGCGCCAACACCAGGAGCGCCGCGACGATCTCGTCGGCGCCCCACATCGCGGTATCCACGATCACGTGGTACCGCGTCAGATCGGAGAGGTCCAGTTGGTATGTCTGGCGGTAGCGATGGTGCTCGCAGGCTTCTCGGGCCTGGACGTCGCGCGCGGCGAGGGCAACCTCCGTCCCATCGCGCGCCGCGACCCGAGCGGCACGCACGGCGAGCGGCGCGCGGAGCCAGATCCGCAGATCGCTGTCGATCAGCCACCCGCTCAGCCGGCTGTCCACCAGGATGTCGCCGGCCCGCGCGGCCTGGACCTGCATCTCGTCAAGCGCCCGGTCAATCGACGGGTCCTGCTCGGCCAACCGGCCCAATTCCGCGAGGGTCAATCCCCGCTTGCGGGCTTCCTCGCGAAACACCTCTCCGGTGGAGAGATACCGCAGCCCAAGCGCCCGCGCCAGCGCGCGCGCCACCGTGCTCTTGCCCGCGCCGATCTCCCCGCTGACCGTGACGATCATTCCGCGTCGGCCGCCGAGGTGTCGGCGGCCTCCTCGTCCTCTTGTTCCACCGTCTCCTTGCTCGTGAACCGGTGCGCGACCGTCTCGGGTTGCACCGCCGAGAGCACCACATGTCCGCTGTCGGTGATGACGACCGCACGTGTCCGCCGGCCGTAGGTGGCGTCGATCAAGATACCCTTGTCCCGCGCTTCTTGGATGATTCGCTTGATGGGGGCCGAGTCCGGGCTGACGATCGCGATGATGCGGTTGGCCGCGACGATGTTGCCGAAGCCGATGTTGATCAGCCGTGTGTCCATCGCCTCATCCCCCTGACCGAGCCGCTTCCCACCCCCCGCACCGCGCCGGTCCGCGACGCCGGGGCTACTCCACGTTCTGAATCTGCTCCCGGAGGTTTTCCAGCTCGCCTTTCACTGCGATCACCAGGCGCGTGATGGCGAGGTCGTTGGCCTTGCTCCCGATGGTATTGGCCTCGCGGCCGAGCTCCTGGACGATGAACTCGAGCGTCCGCCCCACCGCGCCGTCGGCGCCGAGCGTTCCCTGAAACTGTGTCAGGTGGCTTCGGAAGCGCGTAATCTCCTCCGTGATGTCCGTGCGGTCGGCAAACATCGCGATCTCGGTCGCGAGCCGGCCCGGGTCCACCGAGATCCCGCTCGTGAGATCCTGCAACCGCCGGGTCAGCCGGGTGTGATACTCTTGCACGACGGCCGGCGCCCTCTCTTCGATCGCCGCGATGTGCTCCCCCAGCCGTTCAATCCGGCCGCGCAGGTCGGCGGCGAGCCTGTCTCCTTCCGTCTCACGCATTGCCACGAGCCGGTCCACCGCGGTGCCGACCCCGACCGCGAAGGCCGGCCACAGCGCCTCGAGGTCCTCTTTCTGCTCCTCGATCCGGATGAGGTCCGGGAGAGAGACGAGCGTGGAGAGTTCGAGCGGTCCGGAGATCGAGAGAGCCTGTTTCAGGTCGTGTAGGGCGCTGGCGTACGCTGTAGCCAGGTCCAGGTCCGCCTTAACCGTTCGCGTGCGCTTTCCTTGGTCCTCTCGAATTATAGCAATATCCACCCGCCCTCGCAACACGCGTCCCTGCACGAGCGCCTTGACGCGATCTTCCAAAGGCGCGAGGTCCCGGGGCAACCTCACGAGGATCTCGCAGAACCGGTGATTGACCGAACGGACCTCGACCGCGTAGCGACCGGCAGTGGTGGTCGCCTCCCCGGTGCCGAAGCCGGTCATGCTCCGGGTCATCGAGGCCGCCACTCCCACGCTATGTCCAACCAGGCACACAACGGCACCAGGGAGAGTGCGGCGCCCGCGATCCAATCTCCTCCTCACGCGCACACGGCGCGGCGCGACCCGATGGAAACGCCGACCCACTCCGCCCCTTTCCGGCGTCGCGCGACATCACGTATACTCGAGACAGCGTCGCGCGCACGCCCGCAGCGTCCCGTGGGAACACGTGGTACCCTCGCGACCGCGTCGACGCGGCGCGTTTGGGGGCTGGGTGGCCTAGGTGCCGGAGATCGTCCCACCGTCTCTCGACGGGCTCGTACTCGCGGCGGTCGCGCGCGACGTGCGCGCGCACCTCGGCGCCCGCTTCGCAGGCGTCCGCCAGCTGGGGCCGGAGGCCATCGTACTCAACCTCAGGAGCCCGCACGGCGTCGCGCACCTGCTCATCTCGATCCACGCACGCACGGCGCGGGTGCACCTCGCCGCGCATGCCGAAGCGACCGAGCGGCTCGCCCCGTTCGGACAGTTGCTTCGCAGCCGCCTCATCGAATCGCGTCTCGCCGACGTCGAGCAGCCGCCGTTCGACCGGGTGCTCCGGCTGCGGTTCGACGCGCTCGAAGGTCCGCTCACGTTGATTGCCGAGATCATGGGCCGGTACAGCAACGCGATCCTCGCCGACAGCCGCGTGGTCCTGGGCGCGCTCAAGGTCGTCACGCCACAGATGTCGCCCCGGCGGCCGGTGCTGCCGGGCCGTCCCTATACCCCGCCGCCGGCCGACCGCCCCGGCCCGGACGGGATCGACGAAACCGCGCTCCGCGCCCTGTGCGAAGGTCCGCGGCCGATCTGGCAGCAACTTCTCGGTGCCGTGCTCGGGCTCGGACCCGTGCTGGCGCGGGAGGTGGCGCTCCGGTCCCGGCTCGACCCGGCCTTGCCCGCGCGCGACGCGGCCCCGGCCGCGCCTCGGCTGCACGCCGCGCTTCGCGAGCTTGCGGACATCCGGCGGACCGAAGCGTTCTCGCCGGTCGCGTATGAAGCGGAGGGCCGCACGGTCGCGTTCACCGCGATCCCGCTGCATGTGTACGCAGCGTTGGCGTCTCGAGCGGTCCCGTCGATGAGCGACGCGCTCGAGCGGTACTATCGGGACGTCACCGATGCCGGCCCGCTGGAGGAGCGCCGGCGCGCCCTCGCCGCGGCCACGCGCGCCGCCCTGCGGCAGCGCGCACACGCGCTCGAGGAGAACCGCCTGGCGCTCGAGGAGAGCGCGCGCGCGGAACGGTACCGGGTCTTGGGCGAGCTGCTCCTCACCTACGGCGGCCGTGCCGGCCCCAGGGCCGCGTCGGTCGTGGTCCCAGATCACACCGCCGGCGGTGCCGAGGTCGCGATCCCGCTCGATCCGGAACTCACGGCCGTCGAGAATGCGCAACGGTACTTTCGCCGATACGCGAAGGCCCAGGCCGCATCGCGCGCCGTGCCCGATCGTATCGCCCGCCTCGAGACCGAGACGCTCGCGCTGCGGGATGCGTTCGTGCAGATCGCGACCGCGTCGTCGGCCGACGATCTGTGGGAGGTGCAAACGGATCTTGCCCACGCCGGCCTGCTGCGGCGGGGTCCCCGCGCCCGGCCGGCGGCCGCGTCCGGACCCCGCCGGTTTCGCGGACCCGGCGGGACGACGATCGTCGCGGGACGCAGTGCCCGCGAGAACGACCACGTCACGTTCCACGTCGCGGGGCCCGACGATCTCTGGTTCCACGCACGCGGACTCGCCGGCGCTCACGTCGTCCTCAAGGCCGACGGCGTTCCGTCAGAGGAGGCGATCGCCGCAGCGGCGCAGGTGGCGGCGTACTTCAGCGAGGGGCGCGAGGCCGGTCACGTCGCGGTCGACTACGTGGCACGCAAGCACGTGCGCAAGCCGCGCGGCGCGGCGCCGGGAGCGGTGAGGTACTCGGAGGAACGCACCGTGCGCGCCGCGCCGGCGATCCCCGCGCCGGCCCCGAGCGGCCGGCGTGCTCGGTAGGCGGGCCGCGTCCGGTCGCCCCGCTACTCCGATTCTTCGATGATCACCTCGTCCCGCCCGTCCGATTCGGCGAACCGGACCCGCACCTGCTCACGAGAGGACGTCGGCAGGTTCTTCCCAACGTAGTCGGGGCGGATCGGCAGCTCGCGATGGCCGCGGTCCACCAACACCGCGAGCTGAATGCCTGCTGGCCGGCCGCGGTCGATCAGCGCGTCGAGCGCGGCCCGCACGGTACGGCCGGTGTAGAGCACGTCGTCCACCAGGACGATCCGCTGCCCGGCCACGTCGAACGGGAGTCGGGTTTCCGACACCACGGCGTTGTCCTGCGGTTCGTGCGTTCCGCGGTCGTCCCGGTACGCGGTCACGTCCAGGACCCCTACGGGGATCGTCACGCCCTCGGCAGCGGCGATCGCCACGGCCAAGCGTTCGGCGAGGTGGACACCACGCCGGACGATTCCCACGAGGCGGAGCGTCTGCGCCCCCTTGTTTCGCTCGACGATCTCGTGCGCCATGCGCGTGACGGCACGGCGGATCGTCTCCCGATCCATCACCTTAGCCTTTTCGCGCAACTCCACGCTCCGGCGCCTCCCCGACGTGGCCCGCACGCTACTGTTCGCCGCGGGTCCCCCCGCCCCTGTGAACAGACGCCGTGCGGCGCGTCTCACCGGCGCGAAGACGGGCGAGGAGGCCGGCGATGTCGGGAGGCAACGGCGCGGTGCACATCAGCCGAAACCCGGTCGCCGGATGGGTGAATTCCAACCGCGCGGCGTGGAGCGCCTGCCGGCGCAACTCGGAGATTGGGGCGCGGCCGTACACCGGATCGCCGAGGATGGGGTGGCCGATGTGGGCCAGGTGCACGCGAATCTGATGCGTCCGGCCGGTCTCGAGCCGGCACGCCACGAACGTCGCCGCAGCAAACCGCTCGAGCACCGCGTAGTGCGTCACCGCCGGTCTGCCCCGTTCGGTCACGGCCTGGCGCGTGCGGTGGGACGGGTGCCGTCCAACGGGGGCGCGGATCGTGCCTTCGTCCCCGGCGATGCGCCCGCGAACGAGCGCGAGGTACGTGCGCGAGACGGTGCGCGCCCGGAGTTGCCCGGCAAGGGCACGATGGGCGTCCTCGGTCTTGGCCACAACGAGCAGGCCGGATGTGTCCTTGTCCAGCCGGTGGACAATCCCGGGCCGGAGCGCGCCCCCGGTGCCGGGGAGATCGTGCACCCTGGCGAGCACCGCGTTCACAAGCGTGCCGGACGGATGTCCCGGAGCGGGGTGCACGGTCAGCCCGGCCGGCTTGTTGACGACTAAGAGGTCGGCGTCCTCGTACACGACGTCCAAGGGAATCGCCTCGGGCACGAGCCCGGTCGGGGCGGGGGCTGGCACCTCGACCCGCACGGCCTGTCCGGTCTGGAGATGGAACGACGGCTTGCGCGGGGACCCGTCGACGAGGACGTGACCTGCCGCGCTCAGGCGAGCGATCTGCGAACGCGACAGGTGCGGCAGGCGCTCCGCGACCACCACATCGAGGCGGCGGCCCCGGTCGACAGGAACCGCCTCGAAGGTCTCGACCGAGCCGCGGGGGTCAGTCTCGAGGTTGCTCAACGGCCTCGGGCCGGTCGCCGTTGGGGGCGGCGTGATCGGCCGCCTCGTGATCAGCCTCGGCGCCGGCGCCGCCGATCCTGAGCCACATCACGAGGGAGAGCACCGCGACGACGATGCTCACCACCTGTGCCAGGGTCAGCGGTCCGACGACGCGCGGGCTATCCATGAACGTCTCGATCACGGCGCGCCCGATCCCGTAGAGCAGCAAGAACTCCCAGAACAGACGCCCCGGGCCGCGCGGCGCCGTCTCTCGCCACATCAACAGCGCAAAGATCACAAGCGACACGACCATGAGGTACAGCTGCGTCGGGTGCCGAGGCTGTCCGAACAGCGTGATCGCCCACGGCACGGTTGACGGGCGCCCGTAGTTGAGCCCGTACAGCAGCGTGCCGATCATCGCGATCGCATACCCCAGCGCGAGGCACGGCGCGGCCGCATCTGCGAGCGATGCGAGGCTCCATCGATGTGCGCGCCCGTACAGCCACGCGACGAGCGCGCCACCGGCGAGCGCGCCATAGAACGACAGCCCGGCGTCCTTCCAGATCGTCACCACGCGCGCAGGGTCACCGGCGAAGTCCGGCAGGTTTACGAGCACGTATCCGATCCGGGCGCCCACGACGCCGCCGATGATCGTGTACAGGCTGAGGTCGAGCACCTCGCCCGGATCCCAGCCGAGCCCCTTCGTTCGCGAGCGCAACACCACGATCCCGACGACGAACGCCAGCAGCAGGAAGACGCCGAACGACGAAACCGGAAACGGCCCGAGCTGGAACAGCACTGGCTTCATCCGTCACCCCCTAGCCCACCCCAAGCATTCGCCGGAGACGATGGGAACTCTTGGAGGCCCCGGCCCTGCTCATCGGTAGAGATTATTCGCGCATGCCTGGGGCCGCCCGGCCTCCGCCCGACGATCGGCGGGCCGGCCCCGTCGTGGGGCCTCCGCGCAGTGCGAGCACGAGCAGGCCGGCACCGATCACGATCGCGGTGTCGGCGAGATTGAAGACGGGCCAGACGTGAACGTCCAGGTAGTCGAGCACATACCCGTAACGAAGACGGTCTGCGATGTTGCCAAGCGCCCCCCCGAGCAGGAACCCCAGCCCCCATTGGCCGGAGCCCGTGGCCATCCACGCAGCCCTATTGTAGAGAACGACGGCGAGCACGGTCAAGGCAACCACGACGGTCACCGGGGTCGGGAGCTGCGCCAGCAATCCGAACGCCACGCCGGGGTTTTCACGCAAGGTGAGCGACAAGACGCCGGGGACCACGACGCGGTCCGTGCCCGGCGCAACATGCACTGCGACCGCGCGGCCCGCGCCCTGGGCGGCGCCGAACGCCAGCACCAGCGCGACGACCCACACGTACCGGCGAATGACGATCAGCGCACGAGGCTGCGCAAGCGCTCCTCGCGCTCTTTGCACTTGATGCACAGCCGCGCGTACGGGATTGCCTTCAGCCGTTTCGCGTCGATCGGCCGGCCGCAGCCGTCGCAGACGCCGTACGTGCCGTTGCGGACGCGCCGCAGCGCCTCC
Source organism: bacterium (assembly GCA_035295165.1). Taxonomy (NCBI): domain Bacteria; species bacterium. The sequence continues at coordinate 4,946 of DATGJN010000043.1, read as the reverse complement.
TCCACCATCTCGAGCAGGCCCTGCACGCTGCTCTCCAGCGTGAGCCCCTTCTCACGTTCGAACGTCTCGGTCGCCACGTCCACGAGATCGTCGTCGTACCCGGACACGTCGGCCGCGTGCTTCTCCTCGTTGTTCTTCGTGTGGTGCTCCTCCATCTCCGACAGCTCCTGACGCAGCCGGCGACGCTCCTCGAGGAGCAGACGCGCGTACGTCTCCACCCGGCCGGTCGCCTGTCCCTTCGCCCGCCGCGGCGCCGTGTCGGACCGAGGTGCCGCCGATACCTTCTTCGCGGCCCGTGCGCTCGAACGTCCCACCCGGGTCGAACGGCTGGACGCGGATTTGGACGAACGCTTCTGCGGCATTCAGCTCCTCCTCACGGGGACTGTGGACTTCACACCGTCTTGGTCGCAACGTTGTGGCGGCGACCCGTATTCCCCACCCGCCTCCCGGAGCGCAGCGCGCGCCAGGATCTCGGTCGCGTCCACGACCGGCACCGTCGCGTCGCCCGATCCGAACACCAGCGGCAGCTCCGTGCACCCGAGCACGATCACGCCGGCGCCGCGGGCGACGAGCGCGGCGGCCACCGCGCGGACGGACGCCCGCACTCCGATGTCGAGATCGCCACCTTTCACGGCATGGATCGCCGTCATCACCACTGCCTCCTCGGCTGCGGTGGGTTGGACGACGCCGATGCCGCGCCGGGTGAGCGCGCGAGGATAAAGTTGCATCTCCAGCGTGGCCTGCGTCGCCAGAATTCCCGCCGACCGAGGCGCGGGCGCGAGCGCGGCTACCGTCGCGGCGACCTCCTCCATGATGTCCAGCACCGGGATCCGCACGGCCTCGCGGATCGCGCCCAAGAAGGCGTGCGCGGAGTTACACGGGATGACAATCAGATCGGCCCCGGCCCGTTCGAGGTTTTGCGCGGTCGCGACCAGGGCGGGCGTCGGATCCGGACCGCGTCCCGCGACCGCCGCGGTCCGGTCGGGGATCTTGGCGTTGCCGTCGATGATCACGCGCGGGTGCTCCTGGTCCGTGCGCGCCGGGGTCAGGCGCACCAGCTTCATGTAGAAATCGGCGGTCGCCAAGGGCCCCATGCCGCCCAGCACACCGATCACGCGCTGGGCCGCCGCGCCCGCGCCGGGCGTCCCGCTGCCCGCGGTCATCGAGACATCATGGCCGCATTGATTCGGGCCACCTCGTGCCTCCCCTGCTGCCCGCTCCACGTGTTCCCACTATCCCGCCCGCACGATGGCGAGCGCGAACTCCTTGCCGTCGAGCCGCAACGTCTTCCGGTGCACGTCCGGTCCGTCCGGCGCCGCACCCGCCCGCGCGTCCTGGGCGAGAATCTCGCGCAGCACGTAGTCGCCGTGCGCCCGGAACAACCCCGCGAGCGTCGCATCGTCGGCGTAGTATAACGTGATCCGGTCCGCGATCTCGAGCCCGGCCTCCTTGCGCCACTGCTGGATCTGATGCACGAGCTCCCTCGCGAGGCCCTCCCGCACCAGCGCGTCCGTCAGGGTCGTGTCCAGCACGACCCAGGCCCCGGCTTCCCCGGCGCCTGCGAGGCCGGCGTGCCAGTGCATCCGGACGTCCACCTCTGCGCGTTCCAGCACCACCTCCTGGGCGTCCGGCAACCGGAGGCGGTACGGTTCCCCCTCGGGCGTCCGCGCCAGCAGCGCCTCCCCCTCGCCGCGCAGCGCCTCGACGATCTTCGTGATCTGGCCCCCGAACTTGGGACCCAGCAGGTCGAACCGTGGGCGCACCTCGAGCCGGCCGAGCGATGTCACGGTCGGCGCGAAGCGGACGTCCTTGACGTTCAGCTCCTCCCTGATATGCTCGACGAGCTCCCGATACGCCGGCGCCTCCAGCACGCCGGTGCGCTCCACGATCGTCGCCGCCGCGAGGGGCTGCCGGACGCGCAGCTTCGCGGTGTTGCGGGCTGCCCGCCCGAGCGAGATCAACATCCGCGCGCGGTCCATCGCGTCCTCGAGCCGAGGGTCGCGCGGCCACGCGACGGCCGGAAAATCGCACAGGTGCACGCTGACCGGGGCGGTCGCGTCAACCGACCGCACGAGGTTTTGGTGGAGCGCCTCCGCGAGGAACGGCACGAACGGCGCAAGCACGCGCGTCAGCGTCACGAGCACCCGGTAGAGCGTGGCGTAGGCGGCCTGCTTGTCCGCGTCCGCCTCGGACTTCCAGTAGCGCCGGCGGCCGCGACGCACATACCACACCGACAGATCCTCCACGAATCGCTCGATCGGCCGTGCGGCGCCCGGGACGTCATAGTCGTCGAGGCGACCGCGGACCGTCTCGGCGAGCCCCCCGAGGCGCGAGAGGATCCACCGGTCGAGAAGGCTGCGCTCCCCGTCCGCGGGCGTGGCGGGCACCCGCCGCGTGCGCCCGCCACGCCCGCGCGCGCTGGATCGGGACGCGGGCGGCGCCGCCGGCGCAGGGTCCGGGACCCACCCATCCAGGGTGGCGTAGGTGACGAAGAATGCGTAGACGTTCCACAACGGCAGGATGAAGCGGCGCCGCACCTCGTCGCCGGGCCCGTAGCCGAAGTTCACGTTCTGCGCGGGGTTTTGCAGCGCGTACAGCCAGCGCACGACGTCCGCGCCCATCTTCTCCGCCGCGTCGTTGAACTCGATCATGTTGCCCCAGGACTTGTGCATCTCGCGGCCCTGCTCGTCGCGCACCATGGCGTGGCCGAGACACGTCCGGTACGGCTCGCGGTTCTCCAATACCGTGCTCATGACCAGCATCGAATAGAACCAGTTGCGGTACTGGCCGGGGAACGCCTCCGTGATGAAGTCGGCCGGAAACCATTTTTGCCACTCACGCCGGTGCCGCCGGTACCCCAACGTCGAATACGGCACGATGCCGGCGTCCAGCCAGGGATTGCCGACGTCGGTGACGCGGGACACGGCGGCCCCGCACCGGCGGCAGCGAATCTTGACCCCGTCGACCCAGGGGCGGTGTGGCGAGTGCCCCGCGAACGCGTCCCAGCCCTCGACGGCGCGCTGCTCGAGCTCATCCTCCCCGCCGATCACCTCGAACGTGCCGCACGAGCGGCACTCCCAGATCGGAAGCGCCAGCCCCCAGTACCGTTTCTTGCTGATCATCCAGTCGTGCATGTTGCGGAGCCAGTCGAGCTCACGCTCCAACCCGAACTCCGGGAGCCAGCGGATCTTCCGGGTCACCGCCATCATCGGCTCGCGGAGCGGCTCCATCGAGATGAACCACTCGTCGACGAGGCGGAACACCAGCTCGCTGCCGCACCGCCAGCACATCGGATATCGGTGCGTGTAGTCGTCCGCGCGGTAGAGCAGGCCGCGGTGTTCCAGATCGTCCCGGATCGGTGCGGCCACGTCATACACGTGGCGGCCGCCCAACCAATCGTAGGCGTCCGCGAACGCGCCGAACTCGTCAATCGGTGCCAGCACCGGAAGCCCGTGCGTCTTTCCGAGCGCGAAGTCCTCCGCGCCGCACCCGGGAGCGATGTGGACGAGCCCGGTGCCCTCGGCCGCGCTCACGTCGGTCCACGGGATCACGCGGTGGACGACGCCCTGCTGCGCCGGCAGGGCGTCAAACGGCCCCTCGTACGTCCACCCCACCAGCTCGGACCCCGGGAGTTCCCGAATCACCCGCGCCTTGCCGTGCAGCACCTCGCCCATGCGCTCGCGCGCGACATAGTAGCTCTTGCCGTCCTGCTGTGCCTGCACGTACGTCAGTTCCGGGTGGACGGCGACCGCGACGTTCGCCGTGAGCGTCCACGGCGTCGTCGTCCACACGAGGAGGTACTCGTCCGGCCGCCCCGCGATCGGGAGCCGCACGGTCAGGCTGAGGTGCGTGACCTCCTGGTACCCTTCGGTGACGATCTCGTGCTCGGAGAGACCGGTGCTGCAGCGCGGGCACCACGGCATGACGTCGTGTCCCTTGTAGAGCAGCCCCCGCTCCCAGCACCGCTTCAGGAACATCCAGATTGAGTAGTTGTTCTCGTCGGACATCGTATAGTAGGAATTGTCCCAATTCATCCAGTAGCCGAGACGCAGGGACTGCTGAGTCTGGATCCCGGCGTAGCGGAGCACGCGGGCCTTGCAGCGCTCGACGAACTCGGCGATCCCGTACTGCTCGATGTCGCGCTTGGACTTGAAGCCGAGCTCCTTCTCGACCTCCACCTCGACCCACAGCCCCTGACAGTCAAACCCGTTCTGGTACCGTTGGCGGTGGCCGAGCATGGTGTGATAGCGGCAGAACAGATCCTTGTAGGTGCGACCCCAGGCGTGGTGCACGCCCATCGGGTTGTTGGCCGTGATCGGACCGTCGAGAAACGACCACCGACGCCGCGACGTCGCGTTGCGGGTCAGGTATTTGCCGAGGATGCCTTCGCGCTCCCACCAGGCGAGCAACTCCCGTTCCTGAGCGGCGAAGTCCGCGCGCGTATCGACCGGTTGAAACGGCATGCGTGCCTCCCGAAGCAAAAAGCCCCCGCCCGACAGGGACGGGGGGTTCCGCGGTACCACCCTTGTTCCGGACCGGAGTCCGGCACTCACCGAGCACGTCGGGCACCGATCCCGACCGGCTCGCCCCCCTGATATCGGAGGGGAACCCGGCGACGCCTCAAGACGCGCGCGCGACGTCCGTGGGGCCGCAGCTCGAGAGGTGATGTCCCGCCGCCGGCTCCGTACCGGCTCTCACCACACCCGGCTCGCTTGCCTCGCCCGGCGGCGGCGGTCCTCTGTCATCGCCTTGTTCTGCGAGATTCTAGCACACACCCTCACGACCGTCAACGACCGGGCGTTCGGGGTGTAGTAGTTCAGCAATAATGTCACCCCCTAACAGTTCCGTGACTATGTCACCCTGGGACTATGACCAGGGAGACGATCATGTTGAGTCAGAAGGATCAACAGCGCGTGCAGGTCCTGACACAGGTCCATCGGGGCACG